>CAZIHK010000059.1:0-12982 GCA_964539035.1 uncultured Candidatus Saccharibacteria bacterium
ATTATACATAGTATTATAAGAGAAGTGTTTAAGCTTTTATAAAATTGTCTATGCTAATGCGTATGTAGCTTTGGCAGTGCGCTTGAACTGGTCTTTACCTTGCAGGTTTAGTAAGATGGTAGTTTCTTTAACATGTCTTAATTTTAATACTCGTTTGACTATTTCGTCTCTGTGGAGTGGCTCTCCAGCATCATTTAGTACTTCGCTAATCATATCGGCAACTGTGCCTTTTTTGTAACCCCATTCTTGTAGGGCATATATGCCACGGCCAATCAAGACAAATCGTTTATCTTTTATCAATTCGTTATGAATAGCTTGAGTAGTAACGTCTTTGCGCTTAAAATCAGACTGTCTAATAGCAGCTGCAATTTCATTGAAATGCATATGGCTGCCATTTTCGTGCAAAATTACATAAATTTTGTCCCTTATATTTTTAGGATTTACCATTGGCCATTTAGTTAAGCCCCATTGGCCATTCAGTTCTGCAAGATGCTTAGAAATACTGGCAATTGCTGCAGTGTGGGCTGGACTAGGCTCTCTTGCTTCTTTTGCTATTTCAATGATAGTTGCCGGGTGGCCAATTTTCTTAATAACTTCTACAACTCTATTGGTTATTTCGCGAATTTTCTTTTCGTCATGTATTGATTTAACCCCTACTGAGCTATAAAAATAATCGCTCTCTTCTATTACACTTATTTTTGGTGCTAATTCTGACATAAAATAAATGCGTGACTGGTCTAATTTATTGCCTTGTTTGCTCATTAATGGTGCAAGCTTACTGATTCGCATGATGTCGTTATGCTTTGATAACGTTGATAAAATAGCGTTTTCAATTTGAGCTACAGTCGCTAAACTTCCATTTAGGGCAGAAGTTTTCAAACGAGTAACGACTACTTTTTCTAACTGACGCACTCTTTCTCTAGTTATACCAAGTAACTCACCAATTTGTTCTAATGTTTCTTTGCGGTCATATAACCCAAAACGCCTAGCTACAATTTCACGTTCTCTTTCACGCTCAATAGAATTAAGTACACCTTTTAGTGCAGTTTCAAGATCTGGAGTTGATTTTACTGTAGCGGTTTGCGTTGTAGCCATAAATTAAGTCGCTCCTTATTGGGGCTCTTCCACCTTAGAGACTTGGGTTAATAATTATAATACAATAAAACTTATTGTTAGTCAACAATATGTTTCTCTAGGTCTATTGTAGCACAAAATAGACACGTATGCATATATACTGCATGAAAAGCTGTCATAAAATAGCTTAAGCTTTTAGGCAACAATTAATTGCTTGTCTTGCTGTTTCTTCTCAAGGTCTTTTTTCGCTTATTTACACTTTTACTAAGCATTTCTTCGGCTAATTTTAAATCAATGGTATCAGGTATGATGTCTTTGGGGATACGGGCATTCTTAACACCATTTGTAACATATGGACCATAAGGACCTCTAACGATTTGTACTTTTGATCCTTCGAAGCTTTTTATTTCGCGTTTCGCGTTGGTTTTAAGTTTTTTATCATATAGATCTAGTGCCTGTTCTAGATTTATGCTAAAAGGGTCTAAGGGTTTTATTGATACGAAAATTTTGTCTATTTGTATGTATGGCCCAAAACGGCCAATATTGGCCTTAATTTCTCGGCCATCGCTAGTTTTGCCAACAGTCCTCGGTAAGCTAAACATAGTTAGAGCTTGTTCTAGAGTTACTTGTTCTAGCCTTACGCCGGCAGGTAATGGTGCAAAGTCTGGTTTCTCATCGTTATTTTCAACCTCACCTCTTTGAAGCATTGGGCCATACCGCCCAAATCTAGCGTATATTGGCTCTTTGTTTTTAGGATCATGGCCCAGTAGGCGTGCCTGTGAAGTTTCTTGGCGACTAGCTTGGCTAGCTTTTTCGATTAAAGGGTGAAATTGTTTATAAAAGTTGCCAATTGCATCTTGCCAGATTAATCTGCCTTCGGCAACACGGTCTAGTTCTTGTTCGGCTAAGGCCGTAAAACCGCTATCAATTATGTTTTCAAAGTATTTTACCAAAAAGTCAGTCACCATTTCTGCCAAGTGGGTTGGTATTAACTTGCTTCGATCTGCACCAAATACCTCAGGCTGTTCTTCTCTATGAATAACATTATTCTTGAGGCAAAAGTGGATAGCAACTCGCTCTTCACCCTCTAAATCTAGTTTTTCGATATAACCTCGGCTTTGGATTGTACTGATTGTTGGTGCATATGTACTTGGCCGGCCAATACCTAGCTCCTCTAGGGTCTTTACGAGGCTAGCCTCGGAGTATCTTGCCGGTGGGCGGCTAAAGTTCTGATGGGCACATATTAAACTAGCGATTGGATGCTTGCCAACAACCATTACTGGTAAGATTGCATCGTCTTTACCGCCGCCATAAATCTTCAAATAGCCATCGAATTTCAATACCTCACCCTTTGCGATAAAGTAATACTGCTGGCCTTCTACAGTGATGTTCACATCGGTTTTAAGTGTTTTAGCTGCTGACATTTGACTAGCCACCATTCGTCGCCAAATAAGCTTATAAAGCTTTTGCTGGCCAGGATTTTCACCAGCACTCAAGCTATTAGTGTTGGTTGGTCTAATCGCCTCGTGGGCTTCTTGTGCACTGCTATTTTTTGTTTTGTAGATACGGAATTTATAGTAATTCTTGCCAAAATTCTGCTCTATATAAGTTTGTGTACTTTTTAGGGCTAAACTAGAGACATTAGTACTATCGGTTCTCATATATGTTATATGCCCATTTTCATACAGGCGTTGTGCTAGAGTCATGGTTTGTTTGACGCTAAAGCCTAGCTTTCGGGCAGCTTCTTGTTGCAAAGTAGAGGTGGTAAATGGTGCAGAAGGATTACGCTCACTTGGTTTTTCAGCTATATCGGCAATTGTAAGCTCAGCTTTTTTAGATGCTTCTAAGAACTTATTTACCTGAGCCTCGTCTTTCAATCTTTCATTTAGTTCTGCTTGTATCTGCTCATTCTCTACTTCTATTGTAGCCGTTATTTTAAAAGAGTTTTTTGGTTCAAATGCTAGTATTTCTCTTTCTCGATCAACTATAAGCTTAACGGCTGCAGATTGTACGCGGCCGGCGCTTAATCCAACCTGGACTTTCTTCCAGAGTATTGGCGATAGTTCATAGCCAACTAGCCTGTCTAAGACCCTCCTAGCTTGCTGGGCATTTACTAGGTCTATATCTATATCACGCGGATTAGCTATGGCGTGTTTAATAGCTGTTTCGGTTATTTCATGAAAAACTATTCGTTTGGTGTTAGCCTTTTTTAGGTTTAAAGCTTTACTCAAATGCCAAGCGATGGCTTCACCTTCGCGGTCTTCGTCACTAGCCAACCATACTATATCCACTGATGTAGCTTGTTTTTTTAATTCGCTTACAACTTTTTTCTTATCATCAGGTATCTCGTATAAAGGTTCAAAGTTATTGTCTTTATCAATGCTTAAACCTTTTTTTGGTAAGTCGCGTATATGGCCAAAGCTGCTTTTAACAGAAAAATCTTTGCCAAGATATTTCTCTATGGTTTTGGCTTTAGCGGGTGACTCTACTATAACTAGGTTTTTCTTGGTATTCATATGTAACTTTAGTGTCATTATATAACGTTTAACAACACTACACTCCTAAAAAATAAAATGCAAGCAAAACGCATAAGCTTAGCATAGCGACAATTGATTTCCGCAGTGTGATTTAAGTTTGCCGGATATTTCTAAAATTGTCATAGTCTGCTGGAATATTATTGTATCTAATCCTGATTGTATCATTAACACTTTACCATTCTTTAGGGTCGTCAATTAATTGACTTAGTATTGCTAGTTCGGTCTTGCTGCCGGCAATAGTGTCTTTTTTGTTGATTGGCAAGCTGGTTATGCTCAGACTATTTAAGATATCATTTGTCTCTGTAACTTTGATAGCGCCAGTTTTAATCAAGACTTAAGCTATTAATTGTACTAGGGACGAATAAGACGTCTATACCTTGGTCTACAGCAAAAATTATGTGTGCAAGCTATCGTCTTTAGTAGCTGTTTCAGAAATCAAAAGAGCTGATGTAAAACCAGATATCAGCCTATTGCGGGCAATGAAGTTAGACTTAAATCCTTCTAAATAGTATTGCAATTGTGTAATCGTTTACAACCAATGTTGCCTAGCAAACGATAGAATCTACCCCAAATGCTAATCCACCTACTATTATCACGCCTCTCGAAACAACTTATTTAGCTAGAGTCTCTGTAACTTCTCTGCCATAATTCATTTCAGCTTCCGACGACAGCGAGAGCTGGCATTTTAAGCAGTGGTGCTACGTTGTCCTCTACAAATAGTTCTTTAGTTCGGTTGGAAATTATTTTTTAATTTTCATGAGCATTATTATTTAATAATAGAATTGACAATAACACTAGTATCTGCTAATATGTGTCTTTGTAAGCGTTAAATTAACGTCTTAATGTACCTTACACTTTTTAATTCTAACATTTTGTTAGATTGTTTTAGAGCGTGCGTTTTACCACGTTGTTACCCTCCACGTTTAAATCGCGCAAGCTTGCCGCAATTGATGTGCAAGCGAATAGGCGCTCTAAAGCAAACTAACGCCTTTAACCCCTAAGCTCAACCCCTCGATATATTTTGTGAGGTGGGTAAACGTAAGCGTGGGAATATATCCCAGGGTTGAAGGCTGCAATAGAGCCTACAGCGGTGCCCACCCCCTCTGTAGGCTCTTTTAGTTAAATATTAATCTATATGTTTCCAATTTGGACTGTTTGGTGTATAAATTTATTTACAAAATAGCCATCGTGGCTAACAAAAATAATTGCCCCGCGGTAAGATAATAAGGCGTTTTCTAGCTCCTCTATACTCGGTAAGTCTAGGTGGTTTGTAGGTTCATCTAAGATAAGTAGTTGAGGATCGTTAGAAAGCATATTTATAAGTTGAAACCTGGCTTTTTGACCGCCCGATAAATTAATCAATGTAGTTTTGGCATCAATGATCGGGTCAAACAGATAATTGCTCATCAACTGGCGAATTCGTTGGCTATTAATTGATAGTTTGCGATCTAGGTATAATCGTTCAATGGCTAGCTCTAGTGGCAAGTTAAGATATTTTGGCGATATTTCTTGTTCATATACTCCAATGTTAATATTGGGTCTTAAGATAATTTTGCCTTCAAATACTTGGGCGGTCGTTATTTTTAAACCTGCTGTTTTTAAAATGTAGTTAACGAGGGTGGTTTTACCAGCTCCGTTACAACCATGCAACCTCAGGCGACTGGACTCTTTTAAATTAAAACTAACATTTTTAAACAAAGGATAATCGTAGCCTAGCTTCAAATTATGTATTTCAATCAAAGGCAAAACAGCGCCTTTTGGGTTTGGGCTAACTTTATCGATGTGGATATTTTTAGCTTTGTATTTATGGTAACTTTCAGAAACTTTACTTGGCATTTGGGTAACGTTTTCTTGATCAATCCAAAAGGATGGTTTTTCTGCGCTAGCTTGCAATGCATCATATTGCCTTTGTAGGCGATCTTCCATGACCCTAAATTTCTTGGCCGTATCTGGTGGCGCTGCCAGCTTCTTTGTCCTTGCCGAAATTATTTGCTTATGCAAATTTGATATCGTCCTTTGGGCTGTTTCATAGTCACCGATTTGATTTACGGTTGTTACTCGGTTTTGGTTTAAATAGGCAGTGTAGTTGCCATTAAATTCGCTTGTTTGGCCATCTTTGATTTCAATAATTCTATCGACTTCTCTCAATACATCGCGGTCGTGAGTAATAATCAAAACGGTCATATTGTGTACATCTTGAATCCATTTAATGAAGTTTTGCTTAGCAAGGTAATCCATGTGATTAGTGGGCTCATCAATTAAGGCAAGATCTGCTTTGGCATGGGTGACCTTAACAAGTTCTACAAAGCGCTTTTGGCCTCCTGAGAGCTGATTTAACGGCCCTTTAGCCATAGCCTCTGTTATTTGGTAACCGGCAAGCTGTTGCAACACGGTGGCTTCTACCAAGTAATAACCTAGGGAGCTAAATTGTTCTAGTGCATCGCTGTATACATCCATTTTTTTTGGGCTGGTTTGCATCGAATTTGGATACGTATCAATAATATGTTTAAGCCTAGAATAATCGGGCAATTCATTAAGGATGTATTCTAGACATAGCTTCTTGTCTAGGCCTAGATGTTCTTGACGCGTAGATATGGCGATAACACCTTTGGCGAATTGTATTTTGCCATCGAAATCTTTGTCGGTCCCGCTTAGTATATTAAAAAGTGTAGATTTGCCAGTTCCATTGCGCCCAATAAGACCAACTTTTTCATTTTTATTTAAGCTTATATGCAAATTATTAAATAATTGCCTTGCACCAAAGTGCTTATCATTTATATCTGCGTTAACAATCATGATATATCCTGGGGGTTATATTTGGTTAATAGTAATATAATACTTCAATCAATGAATATCTTGCGTGTGTCTGTTGGTAAGCTATTGCCGTATATAAATTCTGTTAATATACCAGCAACTTCATGCATAACTTTGGGCAACAACTGTTGTTCGTCAGAGTTAAATTTGCCTAGTACAAAGTCGCTGCTTTCGGCTTTTGCTGATATGTCATTTTTGATCCCAATACGTATTCGACCGAAATCTGATCCTAGATGGTTGATGAGCGACTTGACACCGTTGTGCCCTGCGGATTGACCACCAGTCCTAGATCTAATTTGGCCAAACGGGATGCTGAGTTCATCGTAAACTGACACTATATTATCAATTTTTATATCATAAAAATGAGCAATTGCTTGGGCCGATTCCCCGCTTAAATTCATAAAGGTAGTTGGCTTCAGTAATATTATGCGGGAATTGCCAACTATTTTTTCGCAAATATCACCCTTGAATCGTTTGCTATTACCCCAGCTATCATAACTATTATCGCTGGCAAAAATATCTAATGCCATAAATCCGCTATTGTGGCGTGTTTTGGTGTATTCCTTGCCGAAGTTGCCCAACCCGATAATTAGCTTGGTCTTACTAGCCAAAGAAATAGTATATGGTACATCTTGGCTGAGTCTTATTGGTTGTTTTGCAAATAATCCCATAGCTATTTAGTTTAACAGTTTAATTATCTTCCTCTGGGTTTTGGTGCGTTAGGTTGGAACTCATGTTTTTCAATAAAATAAAACATTACTGGTGTGCCTTCAAATCCAAAGCTTTTCCTTAGTTGTTTATCTAAATATCTTTTGTAGCTCCAGTGCAATAATTTGGTATGGCTACCAAAAACTTTAAAGGTAGGCGTTTCTTCGTCAGTTTGAGTAATATAATTCAATTTAGGATAACTATTTTTAAGCCCAGCCGGCGGATGAGAATCAATACATGCCCTTAGCCACCTGTTAAGTACAGGGGTAGTTAATTTTTGTGAGCGATTTTTAACAATATCTAACACTAGATCGAAAAGCTTGGTGACATTTTGGCCAGTAACGGCACTTGTAAAAATTAATGGTGCCCACGGTGCAAATTCGAATTCTTGTTGTAATAGTGGCGCCATGCCATCTCTAGTAAAAGCGTCTTTATCTAATACGCTATCCCATTTACTAACAACAATGATTAGGCCTTTTCCAGCCTCTTTTATTAAACCAGCGATTTTTTGGTCTAGTTGTACTCCCGCTTCGTTTGCATCTACCAATAACAGACATACGTCTGCTTGTTCAATGGCACTTAAACTGCGTAGTACGCTGAACTTTTCGATACCTACTTCAATTTTGCCGCTTTTACGAATCCCGGCAGTGTCAATTAGTTCTATTTCATTTGATTTATATTTGACCAAACTACGGTTAATGTCTCTAGTAGTGCCAGCTCTATCCGCTACAATTGCCTGCTGTTTTTTGGCTAAGCTGTTAAATAAATGGCTTTTACCTACGTTTGGTCTGCCTAAAATGGCCATTCGTATGGGTTCTATGTCCGTAGCTAATTGTCTTTTGGGCAAATCCTTAGTAACCAGCTCAAGCAAATGTTCAAAACCGGTTCTTTGGGTGGCACTAGTTAATACAATATTTTTTATACCAAGTTTTTTGTAATTTTCAATATCTTGTTTTTTTAGTCTGTCAGCTTTGTTCACGGCAAGTACTACTGGTTTTTTAGACTTTAAAGCCATTTTTGCGACTCTGCGATCTTCGTCGGTTATTAGATTATTTGATTCAATGACTACTATAATTACATCTGCGCTATCAGTAGCTTGGGCAATTTGCTCTTGGATTGTTGACTCAAAATCATCCTGAGCTTCTTTTATGCCTGCTGTATCAACAATCCAAAAATTGTGATCATTAAATGATGCTTTATAAGTAATACTATCTCTGGTGGTACCCGGTTCATTTGCTGTGATTGCTTCACGGCTGCCAATAATGGTGTTATATATGCTGCTTTTCCCGACATTTGCTCTGCCAACAATTGCAACAATTGGTAATTTTTTACTCATAAGTCATCTAGATACTATCACGAACAGGGGTGAAATACTACATTTAGGCTGTTATTTTATAATTGAGTAATCACCGATATTAAGGTCACCTAGTTTATAGGGCCCAAAACTAACTCTATGCAAGCTTTTGACTTTATAGCCTAGCTCTGCGAATGTACGTCTTATTTGTCGGTTTCTACCTTCATGCATTTTTACAATAACTTTTGCTTGGTCAATACTAACTTGGAGTCTAGAGACTCCATCATCTAGCATCACACCCCTGTCGAGCATATTTTTATCAATTGCGGAGAGACTCTTATCCAGCATCACTTTGTATATTTTTGTTTTTTCGTATGAGGGATGGGTAAGTTCATAATGTAAATCACCATCGTTTGTTAGTAGCAGCAAGCCGCTGGAGTCTTTGTCTAGACGCCCAACTGGATTAAGGTGTTTAAAGCTAGCTGGTATCAAATCAAATATAGTCTTATTGCCCTGCCCAGCATGGCTACAAACATAACCTACTGGTTTATTAAGAAGAACTAAAATATTATCTTTTTCTTTTGGCAACAGGTCCCCGTTGACAGTGATTTGTGATAAATCAGTTATAGTGTCTGTAAGATTTGCCTTTTTGCTCCCAATCTTAACCGATCCGCCTACAATCAATTTGTCAGCCGCTCGTCTAGAAATTCCCAACCGACTAGCTATAGTTTTGTTTAAACGCATTGTAAACACTATTCTAACAACAAAATAAGTTATCAAATTAATTATTTTTTTATTTACAAAGCTATATGGCCTGGGTCTGACGGGTTTGGTGCGTTGCCTTGTGAGTAATCAATGCTTACACCCTCTATTTGGGTAGTATCAATGTTTTGTGCTGGTGCGATATAATTTGCATTATCAGAAATTGGATTATTGGTATTATTTTCATCTGGGTCTAGTACTACGCCGACATTTGGATTACTAATAGGCATATCGGCTGCTTCTTCGCGCATTTCTTTTTCATATAAGGCATTAATATCCGTAGATGTACCCTCTAAATTATCATTTATGGGTTTAATCACTTTTTTGTGGGTAACAGTTGAGCCAGTTATTTCAGGTGAATCGAGTTCAGCCTCGTTGGCTGAACTCACCTCTTTGGCAAATTCAGACTTGGTTATCTCTGGTTCCTCTGAGCTGTTTTTAGCATGAATTATGTCTTGTTCTGATGGTTCGACTAGTGGCTCTGAATGCCTAGGCTCGTCACTGTCATTATTTGCAAATTGATCTAGCTCATGATTAATCAGAGTTGTTTCTTCGTAGGTGCTTGGGGCGCTAGCTGAACCTGCATTATTAGTTTGAGTTAATTCCTGCACCGCTGGTGTGCCCGTAATTGGATTAACTGGGTTGCCGGCACTTTCGATTGGTTCGGTAAAGTCATTTATTTTTTGCTCGTCAAATAGGTCATTATATGGTTTTGGAGCTTCTGTTACTGGAATTGAAGGTTGTTCATCAATTGATGCAGCATTAGTTGCTAAGGACTCTGTAGCCAATGGCTGATAATCTCCATCCGCAACAGGCTTTTCATTGGTTTGTGGCTGGGTAGAATTGTCTGTAGGGCTATCATTATTTACTGGTGTATCTTCAATAACTGGTTCTATCACATTGTCAACTGCAGCAGGTACAGCTAACGGCTCTGGTATTGATGTATCTTCTGGAACTAGTTCTACGTCCGTCTGTGCGGGTTCAGGTGGATTGCTGGCTTCAATATTATCATTATCTTCTATCTGGGGCTGGCTCTCTGTTTCTCCGTAGAGTAAATCATGTACCACTCTGGCTACATCCTCTAGGGTCACCTGTGACTTCACTAAATAGCGGTCTGCACCTAATCTCTCAGCACGGTCCTTGTCTTCTGTTTGACTAAGAGCAGTCATCATGACTACCTTAGTATTCTTGGTTTCTGGGGTTTGCCTCAAGATGTCTAGCATATCAAAACCGCTAATCTTGGGCATCATAACATCAGATAAGATTAAATCTGGCTTTTCTTTAACAGCTAACGCAAGAGCCTCTTCGCCATCGTTAGCAGATACGATATCGTAGCCTTCGGCCATTAATCTTTCACCATATATCTCACGCAGATTATTATCGTCTTCTACGAGCATTATCTTTGGCATAGTTCTAATTATAACCCCTAATTAAATGCTTTTGCTTATTTACTTGGTATTGTAGCATGGGAATCATATTTTTTATCCTATATTTTTGAGGATTGGCTTATTCCGGTTGGCAAATTCTGCATTTCTTCCTTTACCTGCAAATCCTGGGCTTTTTTATTAGATAATCTTGGCAAGTTAATATAAATGGTTGAGCCCATAGCTAATTTGCTGTCTACCCATATACGTCCGTTATAAAGCTCTATAATCTTACGACAGATAAACAAGCCCAGACCAGTACCACTTGAGGTGCGTGTTGCAGAATTATCGACCCGATAAAATTTTTCGAATAAGTGAGGTATATCTTCTGGGGACATACCATTGCCGGTGTCTTGTACTCGTATTTGTACAACATCATTGTCTCCAGTAAGACCGAGCGTAATTTTACCCGATTCGGTGTACTTAATGGCGTTATCAAATAAATTGGTTATTACTTCTTTAAGCCGTTCTGGGTCAATATGGCAATAATACAGAGGTCTTACTAGTTTTTGGCCCCCTACAGATTTATTGTCTACCGGTTGGCCATCGCTGGCCCCAATAAGATATTCCAGAACCAAGCCTTTCTTATCGGCACTAAACTGTCCTTCTTCGGCAATTTTCTGCAGATAATCGCCCATCTCAACTACAATCGGGTGATTTTGTAATCGCCCATCTTCGGCTTTCGCAGAAGTGAGTAAATCCTGGAACAACTTGCCAAGACTTTCGGTGCTAGAGTGAGCTTTTTCTAGGTATTCTCTGGCCTTACTGTCAACTCTGGCAACTTTTTCATTCATGGCAAGAGCTAAGTAACCTTCTATAGCGGCTACTGGTGTACGCATTTCATGGCTTGCGGTGCTAATAAATTCGGCACGTTGTTTTTCTTCTTGGCGTTCGTTTGTCACATCTCTAAAGACACCAACTGCACCAGTTATTTTATTGTCAGAACTAAATAAAGGGCTGACACTGAGTGAAACTGCAACAGTTTTGTTGCTATTGGTATGCAAGTTGGCAGTGTTATCTCTAATGGGAGTGACTTCATCAAAAATTCGTTTAAAGGGGTCGTCACTCTCTTTATAAGGTTCGTTTTTTTCGTCTATTAATTTTACAACCGAACTATAGTCTAGACCAACAGCGTCTTTTTGGGCCCAACCGGTAATATGTTCCGCACCTCTATTAAATAGCTGAATAATTTTTGCATTATCAATAAGTATCACACCGTCTTCAATAGAGTTTAAAATAATATCGGACTTTTCTTTTTCGTCATGCAAGCTACTAGCTAGTGAGCTGCCATTATTTTTTTCGTTTTTGCCTAATCCAAACATGCGTTTTTGTACTATCTTTGGCCCACCCTGGCCGCTTATGATTATCTAGCGCCTATTATTAATGTTTTGAGCTCAAAAAGCAAGAAGAACTAACAGAGGTAGACCAATGAGGCCTAATATGATAGTATTGTGGTGTTTTTATACGGCCCCTTCGTCTAGTGGTTAGGATATCTGGTTCTCATCCAGAAGATCGCGGGTTCGAATCCCGCAGGGGTCACCATTTACCGCCACGTTTACTTTTTGGAACCCTTTTTCATCTATTGGCTTGAGTTCGAATCCCTCAACCCCAGCCAAACACAAGTATTTTGGACTCAGTTGCAGGCGCGTTTTTTACTAATATTAGGATTCCGCGTGTTTGCGATTATAGAATACTTTGTCTAAATAATTATCAATGCTATCTTCTTATTCTATGTATACTTTTTTTACTGGCATACATTAATCAGTATAGAGCTTATGTGAAAATTCTTTGCAAAGTTGCTCAAATTTTTTACGATCAAAATCATAGTAGTCTTCATAGATTTTATCAATACGCCCGCCTTTCTCTGAAGGTGGAGGAAACTCTCCACCCAAGAGTTCATTTACATGATCAAGATCCACCCAATCATCAGCATTATAGGTTAAATCATTGTAGTGGCGAATCTTATCGCGAGTATCAGAAAATTCTTCGGGAAGCTCTTCTAATCGTAGTTTACTTATTTTATCTTCTAGCTCAGGGTTTTGGATACCAGCCCCTTTTTGTTTAGCTAGAGCATTCTCTGTTTCGCTTAACTCTTTAGCATCGCTAAGAATTATTACGGCATACTTTAAGCTATTTATCGGCTGCTCATACTCCCATGGCGTTGGTGAAGTATTTTGGTTTTCTTCAAGTCGTTTGACTGCTTCTATATACCAAGAAAGGTGGCTAACCATAGCTTTCATGATATCGTTAAGTTCTTGTATCGAGGGAAAATCAATTCCAGTTTGTTCATGAAAAAATTCTTTAAATTTGATGTGCTCTGGCTTGCAAAGTGGTGGATCTATACTTTCTAATGGTACCGTGTCGATAGC
>CAZIHK010000060.1:0-6440 GCA_964539035.1 uncultured Candidatus Saccharibacteria bacterium
ATAACCTACACTGACCCGGTAACTGCCGAAGGAGAATACCGACTTACCGTTACCGACATGGCTGGCAACGTAACGACCGTGCACTTTGTAATAGACAAAACCGCACCAGTAGTTAGTGGTATTACCAATGGGACTTACTACAACCATAATGTCACTATCAGTTTCAGTGATTTGTATCTAGCTGGCGCTACTCTAAATGGCAAGCTATTTACTTCCGGTAGCATAGTTTCGTCCGAAGGTTCGTATACTTTAGTGGTGACTGATCTTGCCGGCAACGTAACGACCGTGCACTTTGTGATATACAAAACTGCACCGACTAACTCTACTAGTCAAAGCAGTCCTACATATACATCTATTCAAGGAACTGAAAATAGCGGTAGTAATTCGAGCAAAGGATTAAATAAAGCAAAACTTAAAGTAGCAATATCCAAGTCTAGTAATAAATGGCCGTTGATAATACTAATATTAGTAATTTTGGCGACCATAGCTGCTGGAGCTTGGATAATCTATCGTAATAAAAATCAAAAGGCAGAAGTTATTTGAAAAACAAATCATTAGATAGGGCCGGTATCGATCCGGTCTTATCTAGTTATTCTTCCAAAACCGCAAAAGCATGATTCCAGGTATCGCGCGAAACGCCATACTCAATCCAAAGCAAACTTAAAGATTCTAACAAACGGCTTTTTTCGAGAGTACCGATGTTAAGCATATCTTCCCATCCTAAATCCTGCAGTAAATCGCGTACCTGGCATTTAGCGGATTTATTATTGCCACAAACAAACATGATTGGTGAACCTTGTTTATATTTGGGATTAACCATATTAGCATGGCTAATATAGTTTAGGGTTTTTACGATATGGCTATCTGGTAGACATTGTTGAACAATTTCTCCACCGCTCATAGTATGCCCAATAGCTAGGGATGGCGCTTCATCATCATTAAAAATAATAGGATTAGTTAAGTCTATTACGACTTTTCCGGCAAGCTCCGGCCTAATAGTACTTAGTACATCTTCGGTAGCGTGCCAGGCAATAGCTAATATTGCAATTTCGCCAAATCCAGCAGCTTCGGTAGTGCTGCCGATTTTAGCTTTCTTTTTTTGATTTTTATTCCAATCAAGTAGAGCTTTCTTTTTAGGCTCTCTGGTACCAACCATTACCGAATGTCCTGCCGCAAGTAATCCGACACTAAGACTTTGAGCGACTTCTCCTGAACCAATCATGCCAATTTTCATCTATAGATCCTTTTTGTTTATTCTACGGTATCTTTTGTCTTTTTGGAATTTAGATGATTGCTTTTCACCTTCGCTTGTCTGGATTGGAATCTTTGAGGCGTTGGATTTTATTTTATTTTGTTTTTTGCGTGGTGCTTCACTGCTAAGCAACCCGGCCCTTTTATCAACTCTGGTATATTTAGATTTTGGTCTAGTTAGCCGCTCTGCAAAAATTATAAACATGCCAAGTATTAAAATGGTTGAGCTGACGATTATTAATTGATTGCTAAAATTAACAGTTAACCTATTAACTACATTGCTAAAAACAGCACCACCGCTACCAGAAGAAGACCGTATGCTCAAAGCGGGGAAGAAATAAGGCAGGATATAAAAATAGACTAAGGGAGATACAATCAAGAAGATGGTTGCTCCAACCATGCTTTTGCCAACTTTGTACCAAGCATCCCGCTTGTTCCTATCTAACCAAATGACAATAACTATGCTAATCATCAATAATGCGCTAAGCACATAAGGTGTGTAACGGATAATTTTGAATACAAGAGGAGCATAGGAGTATTGATCGATAAGCGTTTTACCAGTAGCGGTTTTTGGCAGGTCACTAACTGTAAAAACGGTCTTTTCAACCAAGCCATTATTTTGTCTTATAGTATCTGCTAATATTTTTTGTTCGGCAGTGTAGTCAAAAAAACGAGGTCGGCAACTAGCGGTATAAGGGTCAACCGTCTGTGGTGATACCTCGCAAATCGGCAAAGACCTTAGCCTAGTCATGCCATAAGCGCTTAGTTTATCGGCAAATAGATTAATATTTTCAGAGAAATCAGCCACGAATTCAGGTTTAGCTTTTTCGCCGTATAACCAGGCGTAGGTACTATGAATGATCTCTTCGGTTTCGGCCTGGAGCTTTTCGGCCGGGAAGCTGTCTTTAATGATCTGTTGTACGGCTGGGTCTTTGATTGGCGCCTGGTTGCTATTTTGATTTAGCTTTACGGCAGCTTCGATGCTAATAGGTATGAATTTTTGGTAGGCCTTAGTTGTAACGAAAGCTTTTTCGATATTTTTTGAGGTTGTAAAAACAAAACATAGGGCAAAAACTGTCACCAGACCATATAGTGTTAGTCTAAACACATTCAATGCTATTTGTTGAACAAAGTATTTATTTGTGTTCATTACTATTTGTATTATGGCATGTTAATTGCTACTAAAAAACAATCCGTATCATATTTATGCACAATATGTATCCAAGGAAGTTTATTGAATATACAAACATCAAACCACCAGACTATAAGGCCAGAGGAATACTACCAGGGATCTTGGCCACTAGTTTTGGCCCAGTATATAGGCCACAGTGTCAAAATCATCTTTCCTGCAATACCTTACGGCATTCATCCCTAGCATTAGCGTATCGTCGCCATCATTGCTTCTAGGGCTGCGATAATTTCTTCATCAGTTCCCGATATCGCACTGATGAGCGAACCGGTAGAATCATGTCCGGCAGCCTGCCATGCAGCGAAGTCCCCCGATATGGAGTTATAAGTGCGGAACATAGTCGAGCCGTCTGGGTAATAGCGATTGCCGTTAGCGGCCCATCCACTGGTTGGCATTCTTAAATGGGAGTAGACCGAACCGTAGACGATGTTGTTGTCGAAGACGCAGTCAGTGGCGTGTCCCACAGGATTCCAGCTCTGCAGTCCCATGCCCCACTTATCGTTCGAAACACGAATGTCGTGCCAAATGGTGTCACCCATTTTGTAAAAGATGTTGCCGGTGATGTGCACGTTGTTGTAGTCGCCGGTATCGTACATCTGCTGTTCATAGCCATACTCGCAGTTTGAGACCACGTTGCCGTAGAAGGCATTCGAGTGCAGAGTTCCGTCCGTATTATAGTTGATGGTGGATAGACCAGCGTCAATACACTGGTGGACATGGTTATATCGGATGATATCGTTGCTCGTTCCTTGGCCACCGATACCGTTACCCCACGGTTGGCTGAGAAGACCAGGACCAATCCAACTAACGTCATTGTACTCATAGATGTGATTGGTGCTTGGGTAACTTGTGAGGCCACCCTGGCCCCAGTAGCGGAAGTCGAGGCTGCTCACAGTGATATAGCTACGTGAGCCAAGGTGGGCGGCAACCTGATACAAGGCGCTTTCGATATTTTCGTAGTGGGTGCCGGGGTTAGATGTGGAATAGAGATATGTGTAGTTGCTGACGTAGCAGAAGTCGCCCTGCTTCGTCAGGTCGGAGATGGCGGCTTTCTGAGTTCCGTGTAAGGCCTCGTCGTTCATATAGAGGGCAACGGTAGCGAGAACGTTGTTGTTTGTCCAGCGCCACTTGTTGGTCGAGTATTCCGTCCAGCCGGAGGAGGAGGAAAGGTCGAAACCGCCGAAGAACTTCGGCTTAGCCCCGGTACCGTATGAACGGTAGGTAATTTGACCGGCAGCAGATCCAGATGATGCGGGGACGATTTTCTCTCGCCACGTATCACCGCACTTGAAGCCAACACTCTGTCCGGGGCTGAAGCTATGACTATTCACCTTGGCAACGGTTGCCCAGGCAGTGGCGTCTGATAGCCCGTCCAGTGAATCATTGCCCCCGTTCTTCACATAGAACGTGGGAGGGGCCTCCGTTGGCGTGATTGTCGGTGTTGGTGTGGGGGTGGCTGTTTGTCCCCACTGACTTGCTAGGATAGATAAATCATAGATGTTAACAGTACCATCACTATTGGCATCACCCGTTGCCTTAGTAGCAGCTGTCTTGCCCCAATTGCTAGCTAGTATTGATAAGTCATAGATATTAACTGTACTGTCTGAATTAAAGTCAGCACTAAGACTAGTAGCAGCACGACTCTGACCAAGTAATACATAGCCAATAGAAGCAAAAACTAATATGAAGATGAATGCTATCAATCTAGTATTAGAGTTTTTGTAAATAGTTATCAACTTTTTGTATCTAGTTTTAGGCATACTTGTTTTATCGCATACTTAAAATGTTTTACAGTGCTTGCACTGCGATAAGTATTAGTATAGGCCATTATTTTGAATATTTGTTTTGGTTTTGTCATTAGGGGACACAGGTCAACTTTGAAACCGGGTTTAAGAGGTAAAAAACCAATAACCACCATTTCTGGCGGTTCCAATGCTTTATAGCACTTTAATTGCTTAGCATCTTAAGCCCCTGTACCAAGAGGTCAAAGGAGTGATAGGTCAGGGACCTCGGTCACTCGTTTTAGCTGCTTGGCTTGGCTCAGCATACAGGTCACGGACATTTACAGGGTAAAGTGAGACAAATGAGACACGATATGCCTAAGGGCAAAAGTGTCTAATTATTTAATCTATAGCTTAAAAATATAATAATTATAAGATTTTGCGCTTTAGGGCAAATCGAAATGCAATTATCCCGGGAATTATAGGTAGCCAGAAAGTTGCAAAACGATATGCCAGAGCAATACTTAAACTAATATCCGCAACTACGCCGATAGAAGTCAGCCCAGCCACTAAGCCTGCCTCTGCACCTCCGATACCTCCAGGCGTTGGTGTAACACTGGCTGCAGCTACGCCAATCGTTAAAACGATAAATGTTTGCAAAACAGTTGCCGTTGCGCCAAGGGCATGAATACAAAAATACAGTACTGCGGCATATGCAACCGTCACTAACATAGAAAATACCAAAGCCAGCACAAGCCTAAATGGATTAGCGGCAATTAGTTTAAAGTCGCGGATAACATTCGACTTGAGCTTTAGTGCCTTTTTTTGGATCGGCTTTACAATCAATATAATCAAGATAGCCGACACCAAAACGCCAACCACTAGAAAGATTACCCATTTTGGTATTGGGAACGTGATGGCTTCGCTTAGCGGGGTTTTAGATATTAAAGCAACACTAACTGTCAAGATCATCATACCTATAAAGCCAAAAAGATTATTAACAGTTGCCAGCGCTACAGCCTGTGGCTTGGTGTGCCCTTGGGTCATTAGGTATCTGCCAAAGGTAGCTAAACCACCAGTGCCGGCAGGCAATAATCTATTTGTAAAGCTGCTACTAACTTGCACTAGCAATGTCCTGAAATACGGCAGATGATAAATTGATATCAATTTATATACCATTGAGGCTGCTAAATATGTGCAGATTGAAAAAACAATTGATACACCCAATAACCTCATATCCGCCTCTTTGATGGCTGCTATGCTATTTTTAAAGTCCTCTTGCTGGGTAGATATAAAGTATATAAATAATACAAAACCGACTAATAACACAAGATTTTTTATGCTGAATCTTAGCATTTTAACCTGGTTTATCTTGTCTAACCCTAGCCTAGTTTTTAGTTTTTCTTTAATTTCGGGCAAAAGCTTCTTATTTAGCTTTAATAATCTGGTAGTTTCACCAGACATTGATTCATAGCTCATATAACCAAGTGCGTCAACTAGCTGATCTTTGGGAATATGCTTAATGGCTATTTTCACCACCTTATCAGCACCAACAATTATGCCAAGCGAAGCTATCATCTCCACTAAATCGCGGTGGGTCTGGGTCTTTTTTACTGATGCTTCGGAAAAACCAAAATCGATAAGCCAAGCATTTTTATTTTTATCTAAAAATATATTAGCTGCCCGCAAGTCTCTATGGACTATGCCAGCGCGATGGAGCTTGGCAACCAGTTCAAATACTTGGTTCAAAATTTTGTCAGTAACGTCTTTGGGGTCAACTTTATCTAAAGAAACGCCATCGATTGCCTCTTGAATTTGAGCCCAGTTATTGGGTTTAATTTCCAATACACCGACGATTTTTGGCGTTTTTATACCGTTGGAATACGCCAATCCAGCCACATAAGATTCATGCTCTATTTGCCGTTTAGGTGAAAAATAAGGTGCTTCGTCCTCAAATCGTCGATATATCAATTTTCGCCAGACTTTAAATAGCCAATCTGCAACGAAATTGTCACTGTTGACTACCTTTAGAAAGTATTTTTTATTGTCTAGATCGGTGACGATAAATGGTGAAGATCCGCGGGCGTCTACGCTCAAAATAGCTACATCTTTGATTGGGAAAGCAGACTCTTTTAAAGCCGCTTTAACTTCTTTTACATCCACACGGCTAATAATTTTTCTACCAAATACGTAGCTTACTATCGAGCCAATAATAAGGCCTAGTGCAAAACCACCAACTAGATCCATGGGTAAGTGAACACCTAGATAAAGTCTAGAAA
>CAZIHK010000061.1:0-7748 GCA_964539035.1 uncultured Candidatus Saccharibacteria bacterium
CATTAGACGGCAGATTTGGTGTTTGGAAAGACAAGCTCATACCCCACCGCGGGGCTTCAAAACAGCGCACTATTACAATCCTTTGTAGTTATTTCTCTAGAACAACAGATTAGAAAAACAACCCGAATTTGACCTTAAGCCCATAAATTAGTAAGTCCGATTTATAATCGGACTTATATGGTGGAGCATGAGGGATTCGAACCCTCGACCTCTTCCATGCCATGGAAGCGCGCTAGCCAACTGCGCCAATGCCCCTTAACGACTCATCTATAATATCAGCAATTCGATCAAGTTCAAGCTGTGCGTGTGTACCTGCGCAAGTAACTACACGAACTACTATGATTGTTACGGTTTTTTGTTGGTAGTCCGGTGGTTCGTTTATCAGCAAGACACTTATAAAACATTTCTTGTTTTATACCCGTGACTAGACCAGTAATCCAATAGCTAATCCGGGACCTGGTCTGCACGATGCTGAATCCTGCAGCGTAATTTATTTTTTGATTTTATATGATGATGTTTTCTACTCGCTTATCTTCTTTCTCGACTCTTAGTATTGCCTTATCAACTTTTTTTATCTTATTTGAGCCAATAATACACACAAAAATACCAATAATGACTATCACGATAAACGTTACAACTACTAATATGGCAGACCACTTATGGGTAAACAATCTATGATAATCTTTTGTGGCTAATAAAAATATTATTACGGTTAATGGCACGGTTATTATTGCAAAACCTGTACGCAAAACAGAATAGTAAGTTCTTTTTTCTGCCAGTAATAGCTCAATTTCATTAAGTAATACTTGTTCGGTTGGTTTGTGAATGTTTTTATGTTCCATTGTGTAATTTGCCTTACCTAAATAATAGTATTAATACGCATAAGTGGCAATGGTGGTGGGGATAGCAGGATTTGAACCTGCGACTTCTTGCGTGTGATGCAAACACTCTAGCCGCTGAGTTATATCCCCCTGGTGGAGTCGCGGAGAGTCGAACTCCGAACTGGTCATTGCGAACGACCTATTATACCGTTTAATTACGACCCCATATAATACTGCTAGTTAGACATAGCCTTAGATTCTATTGTATCAGCCTCAATATCGTAGGTATAAATTAAAATGTCTCCGTGCTCTATGTTTGGGTTTGGTTTTTTAAAACCTATTTCTACTGAAATGTTGCCATTTTTAAGTTTGTGCAGCTTATTGCTTTCGTAGCAAACAAATCCACTTTCTAACTTTTCTATCTGCCTTACCCTTGCACAGTATTTAGACTCGTTGATTATTTGAGATTCTGCGAATTTTATATTCGTACTTGATCTATAATATTTGTATACAAAAATTCCACTCAAAATTAACAAAACGACAGCGAAAAATAAACATACTATCTTGGCATTTTTAGATTTAATAACTTTAAGACTTCTCACTGGTTTGCCATTAAAATCGCGCGGGCTCACCCGGCGGCTTTAAAATAATATTTTTGTTTGATTTTTTGTTTTAAAACCGCTGTTCCGCGCGAATTTATACGCTATTTATACCGCTATTGCTTTAATATGTCAATTAATTCTACTTCTGATATCTGATAAATAGCTAATTTTTGGGCATTTATTAATTTACTAACACCGACATTACTGCCGACCACCAGATAGTTGGTACTTTTGCCAACTGATGATTGGAAGGTGCCACCTAGAGAACGTATTTTATCAGCGGCTGCTTCGCGGCTCATAGAATCTAGCGAGCCAGTTATAGCAAAACTTTTACCGTTTAATGGCCCATTCAAGTTTTTTGTATCTTCGGGCCAAACACCATATTTTTTGAACTTTAATAATAACTGCTTATTTTCTTGATCTGCAAACCAAGCGACAATTGATTCGGCAACTACAACACCCACCCCATCAATTACAGACAATTCATCTACCGTCGCTTTTGCAAGATTATCTAAAGTTTTAAAAGAATTGGCTAAATCTATTGCCGTTTGGGTGCCTACCTGGCGAATGCCTAGCGCAAATATAAATTTAGCCAGAGTTGGCTTTGTTTTTATAGATATAGCATAGACAAGATTTTGGGCACTTACTTCGGCAAAACGATCTAAGTTTATAAGCTGCTTTTTTTTAAGAGTATACAAATCCGCTGTATCTTTTATTAGTTTAGAGTCTAGAAGTGCTTCAACATTTTTTTCACCCAGACCTTCAATGTCTATAGCACCTTTGCTGGCGAAGTGTTGTATATGTCTTAAACTGCGGGCAGGGCAAGAATTATTTGGGCACCGCCAAATTACTTCGTTATTAGATTTAACAAATTTCGTATTACATTCTGGGCAATTTTTTGGCATAACAAAATCTTTTTCACCACCACTGCGCAAACCTATAATTGGCTCTACAACTTCTGGGATAATATCACCAGCTTTATGGATAACAACAGTATCGCCAATTTTAATGCCTTTACGTATTATCTCTTCAGTATTATGTAAAGTAGCCATTTGCACTTTGCTACCCGCAACAATTACAGGTTCCAATACAGCTACGGGCGTAGCGGCGCCTGTACGACCAATACTAATAAAAATATCTAATAATTTGGTGGTAGCCTGTTTTGGCGGATACTTATAAGCAATCGCCCCACGTGGGTTTTTACCAACAACACCTAAGGTTTCATACAATAGACGATCATTTATTTTAAAAACAAGGCCATCGGTATTAAAAGGTAATTTTAAGCGTTTTTCGCGCCAAATCTTAGCAAATTTAATTGCTTGCGAAATATTATCGACCAATTTAGCTTCTTTATTAACTAATAATCCAAGCTCAAAAATAGTCTTATAGGCAAATTGCTGAGTCGGTATTTCTTTTGGGCTGTCTCTTAATAAATCATAGGCCCTAAAATACAACTTTCGACTCGCGACCACCGTAGGATCCAATTGGCGTATTGTACCTGCCGCTAAATTACGCGGATTAGCATATACTTTTTCATTTTTTTTACGTAAGCCTGCATTTAGCTTTTCAAAATCATTTTTATACATTACAATTTCACCGCGTATTTCGGTTTGACCCTTACCAAAAATTGTCTCACCCCTAAGTTTTAGGGGTATACTTTTTATTGTTTTAATATTATTAGTGACGTCCTCTCCAACAAAACCATCACCCCTCGTAACCGCCCTTAAAAGATATCCGTCTTGATATATCAATGAACACGCTAAACCATCCATTTTAATATCTGCCCATAACTTTGATTGATTAACTATAGGATTAATTTTTGCAATTCTATCGATCCATGTTTGAAATTCTGAAGAATCAAAAATATCATTTAGGCTGAACATTCGCTTGTTATGTTTGACTTTTGCGAATGAATCTAATGGTTGGCCACCAACACGTTGAGTTGGTGAATCTGGTGCAATTAGGTTTGGATACGCTGATTCTAGCTTTTTTAGTTCGCCAAACAAGCTATCATATACCGCATCTTCAATAGTTGGCTTATCTAAGACATAGTACTGATAAGCGTATTCGTTGAGTTGTTGCCGAAGTATTTTAATACGAGATTCGGCCTCGCTCACAACAAACTCCTATAGAGTACGTATAAATATACATGCATAATGCCAAAAATTATGAATATTAATAAAAATGAAACTAAAGGTATTATTGATGGCAAGACCAAGGCAATTGGTAAAAGCACAATAAACAGCGATAAGACCATCAAGATATCAAGCACTAAAGCTTTTCGAATAATTGCAAATCGACGTTTCTTGGTAACTTTCATGGATGATCTTAATGCTTGGAATGGTTTTGTATCTGGTAAAGAAACAATATAAAAGGCTGGCCAGTACATCGAAAATAGATAACAAGAAATTAGTAACAAAATACCCGAGATTGCGGTCACTATTGCTATCTCTGTACCACTACCACCATTTTGTAAAACATTTGCAAGCAGGCTACTACCACCAACTACAGGTAATAATGTAGCCACCAGTATAAAAGATACCAAGATAGTTGGTATTAGTGTCGCAGTGCCCTTGTAGTATGCGTCACTCATTTTAATCTTCTTTAAGGCCTGTAATTTACGCAAAGACCAAACAAATGCCATACTAGCTGCTAAAAATAATATAAATTGAACTAATACAGTCGCATCGGAACTGCTACTGCCACTTAAAGAGCTGCTACTAAATACCGAAAATACCGAGCTAAAAGCATCGCCCATCCTACTAGATCCCGTTATGGATGAATCTTGAAGGCTAGATGAAAAACTCAGTCCCATTACTAATACAAAATATAAAACGGCATAGACTATTGAAACACCTAAAAGTGGCCTCCAAAAAGTGGTAAGTTCAAACCATGTTTTTTTTATTAAATCCCACGATGATGGTAATTTTGCTGGTTTAAGTTTTTTATTAGACTTTTTAGTTATTTTTTTGCTAACCATAATTAATCCTTAATATTTATGCTTTTGTGCCCATCTCGTTTAAACGAGCTATTCGTTCTTCTATAGGAGGATGAGTGCTAAACAATGTAGTAAATGACTTTTTTTTGAGAGGGTTGGTAAAATATAAATGTGCTGTAGAGGGGCTTTGTTTTTTCATAGTAAGTCCACCATCTTGAATTTTTTGTAGTGCACCAGCTAAACCCTGGGGATAACGAGTAGTAAGTACGGCAGTTGCATCGGCCAAATATTCCCTTTTGCGAGATACCGCAAGTTGTATGATTGTGGCAATAATCGGTGCCAGAACTAAGGCTACAATACCAATAATCATAAAAACTGGATTACTGTTGCCTCCATTGTCATCATCACCAATTACGCTACCCCAAAAAATCCACCTGAGCACTATATCGCTTATTAAGGAGACGGCGGCTACTAAGCCAAAAGTAATCATCGACAACCTAATGTCATAATCTTGCACATGAGCTAGTTCATGGGCAATCACACCCTGCAGTTCGCTGTCGTTCATCATATCCAACAAACCGGTTGTTGCAGCCACGGCTGCATGCTTTGGGTCACGACCAGTAGCAAATGCGTTGGCCGAAGCATCCTCTATTATATAGACTCTAGGCATCGGTAATCCTGTTGTAATTGACAAGTTTTCGACAGTTCTCCACAGCCTTGGATTATCGCCTTTTTCGATCTGTTTGGCTCCATTAACACTCAACGCTAGTTTATCTGATGCGTAATAGCTCCAAAAGGCATATCCTATTGCGAAAATTATGGCAAATAAAGTTATTGAGTAATTATGGAAATACCAACCTACACCGTACGCTATAGCGCCAACTAGCATAAAGAAGAAAAACATTAAAATAAATGTTTTTCGCTTATTAGCGGCTATTTCGGAATACATATTACGAATTAAAAATTAACTTCTGTAGGGTTTTGAATAGTTTCTTTTTGGGCTTCTTCTACATCAAAGAATTCTCGCTCTTTAAATCCTAAGCTTTTGGCAAAGATTGTATTTGGAAATACCTTGATTTTAATATTCAAATCACGTGCCGAACCATTATAGAACCTACGAGAGGCTTGAATTTTATCTTCGGTATCAACAAGTTGAGTCTGTAAGTCTTGAAAATTTTGGCTGGCCTTTAAATCTGGATAAGCCTCTGCTACTGCAAATAGACTTTTTAAAGTATCAGAAAGCATGTTTTCTGCTTTGGCTGCTTCGGCTGGGGTTTGGGCATTCATAGCATTAGCACGAGCCTCAGTTACCTTTTCGAACACACCTTTTTCGTGTTGTGCATAACCCTTTACCGTATTTACTAGATTAGGTATTAAATCGTATCTTCTTTTTAGCTGTACGGTGATGTCGCTCCAGGCCTCATCAACCCTTACATTTAACCTTACTAAACCGTTATAAGTAAGTACTAAATAAAGCGCAAATATTACTACTACACCGAGCAAAATCCAAACAATTATCATCTCTTATACTCCTTATGTCTTATTGGTTTGATTATACATTATTTTGTTATAAATAGCCTCTTAATAATAGTAGCTGAGCTAAACAGCAAAAGCCCCCCAATTAAGGGAGGCTTTATGTTGTTGGTGGGCGAGGAGAGACTCGAACCCTCAAGCCTTATAAGGGCAACGGATTTTAAGTCCGTCGCGTATACCAATTCCGCCACTCGCCCTAGCAAGTATAAAATACTTCGTTTTTATGCTATACAAGTATTTTTGAATTTGCAAATTACAATATTTACTGGAGGCGCGTACCGGATTCGCACCGGTGTACGAGGTTTTGCAGACCTCTGCCTGACTACTCGGCCAACGCGCCAATGCCTGTAATTATAAACTATTAAACTCTTTAAAATAACAAAGGTTTTGCAATTTATCGTTTATTTATAAAAACAGATCGATTAATACAGTTATTTTAGGCCGCGTGTTTAATTTTTGCAGATTCTTGGCTCATATCTTCACATCTAACAATCAAATGCTCCCTGTATAATCCGTCTTCAACAGTTGCAGAATAATCCTCACCGAAAGCTGCTTTGCGTATTTGACCACCAAATCCGTTATGTTCTGATTGCTCCTTTGGTCTATCAATAATATCGATAGTCATTTCACCCAACTTTTTGCATACTATTATTAATCTTGGGTCAGATTCACTACCATGTTCTTCAGCATCTTTTATCGCTTCTTTTACCCCCCAATAAACTATTGCCAGTTTTTCAGGATCTTCTATCATCGGCTTTATGACTGTTTTAATCGCGTCACAAACAACTCTAACAGGGTAATCAGAATGCTTTTTAATCTCGTTTAAATCGTAAACAGTTTGCTCTTCGTCTAGGTGGTTTGTTTTGTGTGACATTGATATTTTATTAGTTAATATGTTAATTATCCTACTATTAGTATCTTTTGTCAATAGCAAGATAACCCTTTATATCCCTTTATTAGTCTTGAATCATTTTTATTAGTCTGTTTATTACCTTGTCAACGAAAACAATTATTAAAGCTCTACCCACCCTGATTCAAGAGAGGTTTCTTTTAGCTGTTGCTTACGTATTGTTTTTAGTGCAGATAGGGTAATTTGTCCTTCATCTAAGCGTCCTCGATTCACTAGCTTTAATATCTTGCCAAAACGCTCTTCCATTTCAGTTTCTGCTAATTTTTGCTGAGGTGCTTCTTCGATTTCAGGAACGTAATCTAGACTACCTAGGCCATCTACGCAAAAGCCAAGTATCCATTCTGGATGTTTTCTCTTTACTAGATCCAATATAGCCTCTGGTTTGGCAGGTTTGCCTTCATATAAAAATGATCTGATCGAATCTACTGTTTCTAAGTTGTTACCGGATAGCATTTCTCTTGTTATTTTCATAAGTTGTCTCTTATATGGATTTATTACTGAAATATATTATATAACAATATTTTTGTTGTAGAAATATTTTAGTTGCGAAAAGTCTATATCCGATTAGAGTCATGTTAATCCATTCTTTATATACAATGACATCTAAGCTTTGTACAGCTATTAGGAAAAAGTATATGCCCAATTAGGTATGAGATTTTTAGATCCTGACTTGACCAAACTAGTGTCCCACTCCTAATTTCTTAAGAATACCCCGTACTTCCTCTGGTACATCTGGCTCAGCCGGATATGTAACGCCATTAATAGTTATCACACCTTTCCTAATCGGCCGTAGCGTCTTGACCAGTTTCTTAATGCTTAATCCCGTTTTGCGCTCAATAGTTCTTCCAATAGCTAGTGCCGCCATAACTACGGTTAAATGAGCCTCTATGGCTTCTTTTTGGTGGTGGAATATTGGCCTAGCCTTAAGATCACTTTTACTCATA
>CAZIHK010000062.1:0-25994 GCA_964539035.1 uncultured Candidatus Saccharibacteria bacterium
GCTCCTGGTGGCGGTGCTTCTCCTTACGCCGCTGGTGGTGGCGGTGCTTCTCCTTACGCCGCTGGTGGTGGCGGTGCTTCTCCTTACGCCGCTGGTGGTGGCGGTGCTTCTCCTTACGCCGCTGGATATAATACATACACAGTTCCGGTAGTTTCGCCCGTAGGATCAAGATCTAGTAGTACAGGGGGAAGACCACCAGGAACTCTACCAGTGGCTCCACTCTACCCACCATATAGACCAACAGGATCAAGAACTGGTGGTAACCAAAGCTCAACCGGAACGGGTGGGATAAAATCTAAGTGGAAACCCTAAGACATGAAAATGTAAACATTTAGGTTATGGCTGTATATAAAGTAATCCAAGATATCGAAGCAGAAGACAAACTTTTGGGGCCATTAACCCTAAAACAGTTTGTTTTTGCTGGAGTGTCTTGTGGTTTTTTGTTCGCAGCTTTTATGATTGCAACTCGCATATCAATTTATGGCGCTATACCACTTTTGCCTTTTATTATTGTACCGGCCATTTTAGCCGCACCATTTGGCAAGGATCAACCAACTGATGTTTGGCTAGCAGCACTCATTAGATTTTGGTTTAAACCACACAAACGTTTGTGGGATCAAAACGATGTCAAGCATTTGGTTACCATAACAGCACCAATTAAGGTCGACAAGTACTATAGCGACAACTTAAGCCAAGGTCAGGTCCGCAGTCGTCTAAAGGTTCTATCAGACACCATTGATAGCCGTGGATGGGCCGCCCAAAATGCAAGTTACGCCACAGCTTATACACAATCTTACGGTGTTGTTGATGACCGTTTGGTCAACCCCTACACAGCAACAGTCACCGCTGTACCAGAAGATATAGCGACTAATTCGCCAGACATTATGGATCCAACTGATAATCCATTAGCCCAAAAATTCGACACCATGACCAGGCAAGCCGAGCAAGCTAACAAATCAGCAGCAATTAACCGCATGAACGCCACAACCCAATACAGTAGCCAACAAACAGATCAAGATTATTATTTCATGCGCCAACCAGACCCGAACCAAGTCCAACCAGGTTCTGCAATGTTTAGTTCTGCCGTTATTAAACCCACTGGCTATAATTCAGATGACACTATGCAGGCTAGCCAATACGACAATAGTAACGATCAAGAACTATTGGCACAAATTAAATCTCAAAAACAGCAGGCTCTGCAGCAGTCAGAAATGACCACCACTCACCACAAACTAATCAAAACTCCAGACCAACTAGCTCAAGAACAAAAAAATGCATCTTTAAACGCTATAGAGATAGACAAAAGCCAAAAAAATAGCCAGAAAACAGAACAAGCACAAGCAGTGACACCCCCTATAAATACTGATATAGTTAATTTGTCACAAGACAATGATCTTAGTGTGGCCACTATTGCTGGTTTGGCTAATCGCAAAACCAAAAATACCAATATGGAGGGTGAGATAAAGCTACATTAGGGTGGGGCTGTTTAGCAACTTATTACTTAAGCAGATATCATGGATCCAAGCACACAACAACCAAATATAGGTTCTAGCCCATATTCACAACCGAATATCGGTATGCCTGGCATGGCCCCAAACCAACCAATGCCCGCCACTGTACCTATAAAGTCAAACCCCAACAGCACCCAAAACACCCTAGAGATTGCCGAGATTCGCGATGGTGTAGTTATTATGCATGACGGTTCTTACCGGTCTGTTATGAGAGTAAATAGCATTAACTTTGATTTGATGAGCCCGCAAGAACGCGAAGGTGTCGAATATGGCTATCAAGGTTTTTTGAACTCTTTATACTTCCCGATACAGATTTTTATTCGTTCGCAAAAAATTGATTTAGGGCCATACCTAACCAAATTAAATAAAATTCGTACTGAACACGACAACATGCTTTTGGCACTTTTAATGGAAGATTATATTGCATTCTTAACCCTCATGGCAGAACAAACCAATATCATGGATAAGTCATTTTATGTAGTAATACCCTACTACCCTGTTAGCAATACGCAAAAAGCAGTAGCTAGCAGCAAGGGCTTTTTTACGGGTATATTTGGCCAAAAAGAGCGCCAAGTTCTTATAAATGAAGCCGAGCTAGAAACTGCCAAAACAGAATTACGCAATCGCGTCCAGGCAGTGCTTAGTGCATTAATGCAATGTGGCGTTCATGGATTGCCGCTAGACACCCAAGAACTTATCGAACTTTATTACGATGCATACAACCCGGATACAGCCACTAGGCAAAGGTTGCGTACCTTCGAAGATTTAGCCTCACCAATAGTGACAAAAGGCCCGGGTGAGGCCAGACAACCAGAACTAGAAAGGGAATTGCAATAATGTTTGGAAAAAAACAAAAAAGCAACCCAGCTACACTAGCCCAACAGCAACAAATGGCCGAACAACAACAGGTAAGTGCCGCTTTTCAAAAAGGCATCACTGCCTTACGTGATTTTATTGCACCTAGCTCTATCGAGTTTTCTGGTAAATACTTCCAAATAGGCACAAGATTTGCCCGTACATACTATGTGTTCGGCTACCCACGCCAAGTTTATACTGGCTGGCTTAGTCCTATGATAAATATCGACGAGATAATGGATTTATCTATTTATATTTATCCGGTAGATAGTCAGGTCGTGTTAGAGAACCTGCGTAAAAAAGTTAGCCAGTTAGAGGCTGGTGTACAGATAGATAACGAAAAGGGTTTAGTGCGAGACCCAGGTAAACAGGCCGCAATAATAGATACCGAAGAAATGCGCGATAAACTTCAAGTAGGCGAGGAACGTTTTTTCAGGTTTGGCCTATATTTTACAATCTATGCCCAATCACTCGAAGAATTAGAGTTCGTTAGTCACAAGGTGGAATCTATGCTGGGTACACAACTAGTTTATTCAAAACCGGCCAGCGCCCAACAAGAACAAGGCTTAAACAGCACAATACCTCAATTTATCGACCAATTGCAAATTAGACACAATATGAACACCGGCGCTATCAGTACTAGCTTCCCCTTCACCAGTGCCGATTTAACAGATGATAAAGGTATCCTATATGGCATCAACATGCACAATTCTGGTTTAGTGATCTTTGATCGTTTTAGCCTAGAAAACAGCAATGCTTGCGTGTTCGCAAAATCTGGTGCTGGTAAGAGTTTTGCCGTTAAACTAGAAGCCCTGCGTCTTATGATGATGGGCACCGAAATATTTATTATCGACCCCGAAAATGAGTATCAGCGCATGTGTGACGCAGTCGGTGGGTCATATACAATGCTATCTCTTAATTCTCCGACCCGTATCAACCCTTTCGATTTGCCACAAGTCGTTGATAGCGAAGAAGCTGATAGTGCTCTGCGCAGCAACCTAATAACCCTACATGGTTTATTTAGGTTAATGATGGGTGGTGCCCAAGCTGAAATGGTAGGCGAAGGTGGCCATATTATGCCAGCTCTTAGCCCAATAGAAGAAGCCGATCTAGATGCCGCCTTGATAGAGACTTACGCCAAAGCCGGCATTACTAACGATCCACTAACACACACAGCTCTCACACCAACAATTAGTGATTTATATGACACGCTGTTGCACATGGGTAATACCGGACCTCAGTTATCCCAAAGAATTCGCAAGTATACCACTGGTACTTTTGCTGGGATTTTTAGCCAACAAAGTAATATTGATATCAACAACCAGATGGTTGTGTTTAATTTACGCGACCTAGAGGATGAACTGAGACCGGTGGCTATGTATATTGTCTTAAATTTCATCTGGAATAAAACCAAGAGTGACCAAAAAAGGCGCATGCTAGTAGTCGACGAAGCCTGGCAACTCATGAAGTATCAAGATAGTGCAAACTTTTTATTTAGTCTTGCCAAAAGAGCTCGCAAGTATAACCTAGGGGTCACAATTATTAGCCAAGACGTTGAAGATTTTATAAGTTCACGAATGGGGCGGGCAATAGTGGCCAACAGCTCTATGCAACTGCTTTTAAAGCAAAGCCCAAGTGCCGTTGATATATTGGCCGATATTTTCAAATTAACTAGTGAAGAAAAAAAGCGCCTTAATCAGTTCCCGATAGGCCAAGGACTGTTCTTCGCAGGTGAAAGACACGTGCACATACAAATCTTGCCAAGCCCAATCGAAACAGATCTTATTACCACCAACCCCGAGGAGGTTAAAAGGGCCAAAGAGATAGAAAAAGCTGAACGTCAAATAGACTTAGAAGAAGATAATGTTAGTGAAATAAGCCACTAACAAATGTATAATAATTAATAACCCTTTAGGTAAAAAACATATATGTCAGCAGACGATAAGCCAACAGCCCCCAAAGCACCAGATGCACCTAGTGCGCCAGACAGACCTTCTTGGTCACCTCCACATACACCCCATGATTCTGGTCCACCGCCACCAGATGCACCTAGTGCGCCCAAACCACCCCTAGATTCACCACCGACACGAAGTATCTCGAACGAATTGACAGCCATAGACAAATCCCCTGGGCTTGCAGAAAGAGAAATAGCTGCCGGCAAGAACGAAGATCCCGGTAGCCCTGACGAAGACTCTGAGAATGGAGAGGCAAACAATACTGCATCCTCTAAAGATAGGGCCGAGCAAACACTGTCTTCTGGACTAGATTTATACAAAAAAGGCGGGTCCCATAAAAAAGGTTTCTTCGGCAAAAGCAGAAGGAAGTACCTGCTCTTAGGGATGTTGCCGGTACTGTTGATATTTATTGGCTTTGCTTTTGTTGCCCTCTTTAAAATACCAAATTATGCCGAAAACATTGCTCAACGCAGGCTGGCTAGAACAGCCCTAAAGGTTGCCCAAACCGTAGCCGAAATAGACTCCGAAAAGATAGCCATCGATAAGGCAATTAATAGAAGTGGTTTTTCAAAATTTCGTAGTCCCACATGGAAAAAGTTGACTGGTTACAAAGCAAAAATTATGTACGAAAACCTAGTTGCAGATGCAAGTATCACATTTGATAAGCCAGTAAATCCTAGCAAAATCATATTAAAAGGCAAGGAGTATAACCTTAAAAAAAGATGGCCCAATCCCTGGGAAAATTATAAAATGCGCAAGCAGTTAGCTACTGACATAAACACATACATAAACGTAGCAATGCGAGGCGAAAAAGCGAGTGTACGCAGTGCGGTTGCTAAATCGATAAGGGGGCGTTTTGGCATAAAGCTCATTTGGTGGGCTGACAAGTGGGCCCAGTACAAGGGTAAAAAAGAAGCTGCGGCCTATATAGAAGAACTGAGAAACAAGCTTAAGATGGGTGAAATACCTAAAAATAACATGAAAACACAAGCTCTTAACGACGCATTAAATGAATGGTCAAAAGCAGTGACTGATTGCAAAGAAGATGATGATTGTCTTAAGAGAGCAAACGACCGATGGGACAAACAAGTAAGCGATGCGTTAGAGGCGGCACTGGAAAAAGGTTTTGCAGGAAAACTGGTTAGTGTATTAAACCCTCTTTATGACATTGCTGTTGGACTTTGTATGATCTATGACGGCTCCATGGTTAGATCGGGTGGTGATATCGACGCCCAGTCTACAACAGCAATAAGGTCATTTTTTGCCCTACAGACCGCCGCCGATCAGCAAAAAGAGGGAGAAACCACCGCCGAAGCCATAGGTGCATTTAATTTCGTACTGAGTGCTGATCCAAAGGGTAAAAAAGATGATGCCACATTAAAGTCTGGCGATTCAGTGCCCGACCAATATATGCGTGGCCTAGAACCAGACACTTCTGTAGAAAAGAGCCCCCAAACCAGCCGAGGCGGTGATTTTACTTTGCTAGATGTGTTGGTAGGCAGCGAAGCACTTGCTACACAAATAGAGGAGATAGCGAACTGGCTTTGCCCAGTGCTCACAAATACATGGTTTATGGGTTTTATTGGTGGTGCAAGTTTACTTGTAGGCCCACTTAAGGCCGCGCTGCAAAGCCTGACTATGGTTGTTAAGAGAATAATCGTCAACTTAACATTAAAAGCATTTTTGTTTGCTATACCAAAGATAATATGGGGAACCGCCAAGTTTGTATGGGGGTTTGGCTGGAGATTTGGGCTCATGTATGCTGGTATCGAAGGTACCACAGCCTACGCTAAAATATTAGTAACGCAACAAGCAGGCACGGTAAATGACGGCGCTACCTCATCTGGTGGTAGCTTTAAGGATCAAGCCGATATGGGCGGTGATCTGCAAAATAACGAGATGCAACGCCAAATGTACTACGGCGCACCACTCACCAATAAACAGGTTATAGAGAGCGACAAAGAGGTGGCTGTGTATCTAAATGATATGGAAAAGTCTAAACCTGCTAGTCAGAGATATTTTGCCCTAAGCAACCCCAGATCGTTAATATCACGCTTTTCTTACCAGCTAATTTATTTGCGTAAAATAAAAGTAAGTGCATATTTAAACAAATATCTATCTATAGCTAGTATTAAATCACTCACGAGTTCACTGCTACCAGGCAGTGGCAATAAGCTTGCCTTGGCTGCTGATGGCAGTGTCAACGGTCATTATGGAATATTACAATGGGGCTGGACGGCCGAAGACGAAGCACTAATCGATAGCGACAGAACATTGGGTGTTGTCGAAAACGCCGAGATTATAGAAGACGCTAGCGAAAAAAATGCTGATGGCACCGACAAATATCCAGGTAAAACACCGCAAGATATAGAAAATAAATATGGTGTTTGTTTTACCAACAGTATGGGTTCTTTACTTTCTGGTGATGGTATTAGTAGCAATGTAAAAATTAAACGCCAGGAAAACGGCGATGTTAAAACGGGTGATGGTTTGTGCTCACCAAATAACCTCGGCCCCAATAATAGTGAATTTGATATCCCAGAATTAGCAAACGCTGAACACATGGTGTTTAGGTGGCGCTTAGCCAAAATGCGCGAAAACGTGCTAGACGAATCTCTTGGGATGCAAAACCCCACCAAAGACGAAACAGCTGGAGCTGGTTCTACCACTATAGGTGATTGCGAGGGCCTAAACCTGGGTCAAGGCAGACAGCGCAATGGTAAGTTTTCGGACAATAGCCCAACAACATACACACAATACCAACTCCCGGATTCACCTTACTATACTAGAACTTCGTCGCCAGACAGGCAGTGGGGCAGAAAAGAATTGATTGAGACTATATATCAAACCGCCAAACGCTGGCACGAGGTTCACCCAGATATAAAAATAAACGTTGGAGATTTAGATGCGCCCGGCCACTTAAGCCACGATGGCGGGATTGACGTGGATCTGTCTGGTTGTCCCTGGAATAAAAGTTGTGGTAGCAGTTATAAACCAGAGCTGGCGGTTGAATACGCCAAAATGATATTTGATACTAATATTGTTAATGTTATTGGATATGACGACGCGTCCGTTGCCGACCAAGTAAATGACTATGCGAGTCAAAATAATTTAGCTGGATCCATGGCCTCTAATTGGGGCGCGTCGGGTTATGGAGATCATAGCAACCATTTTCATCTAAGAATAGAACCTGGTGACTCGCCAGTTGGATGTAAATAATAATGCAAGCTCGTTCACACACACCAAACCAAACAAATAATAACCATACTGGATATATTAATACACCATTCAGCAAAACAGTTTTAGGCAATATACAATGAAAATATCAGAATTTATACATTCCGGTTTGTTTGCAAAGCTTTTTGTTGCACTATTAATAATATTGTTGTTGTTCACTTTGTATAAAATTTTTGGCTTCGGCTACATAAAAGTGCAAAACGCAACCAACAATAGTGTAATTACTATCGACGAAGTGCCATATCTAGACAGTGAAAAGACCATAAAATTACATCCAGGTAGCTATACTATTAACATTTCATCGCCAGAATATAATGTGACTAAACAAATCAAAGTGTCACTGTTCGGCACAAAGAGCATTAATGCCACTGAAAATAAGTGGGATTATAGTGATGCGCTAAAGTCAGCTATTGGAACAGACCAAACAGTGCTAAAATTAACAAACAATAAGTTGACAAATGACATTTGGTATTCTGGTCTATATTTAACACCAAACAAACCCTCTAGATTATTTGTCATCAAGTTCGAAGATGGCCAGTGGCTATTTGTTTGCGAGAATACTTACAGAGAATGTAAAGCCAGTCAAATACCTGAATCGGTTTTACAACACATTGAATCATTGGCAATGTCCATGGCAGGAGATTAATTATGGTACTCTGGTTTGCAATAATAAGACACAATTTTCACAAAATAATAGGTTTGCCCTCGCCTAGATATTTTAGAGTGTTTTTGGTGTTTTGTTCGTTAACTATTCTCATAGGTACAGTACCCACTACATTTGTTAGAGCCATGACCTTTAATGACTTACAGTCCATTATCGACGGCACGCCCTATTACGACCCCAATGCCGACTGCATAGGTTCAGATAACTCCGACACGGGGGATGTTTCCCTAACAGGCAAAAATAATAGAGAGAAAATATGGTGTTATTTGATTACTAAGGGGAAACTCTCCAAGGGCGGTGCGGCTGGCGTAATGGGTAACATAGCTAGAGAGTCGTGGTACACCCCTAATAAATGGCAGATCGGTACTTGCGCTGATAAAAGTTCAGACCTCTGTGGATATGGCCTTTTGCAGTGGTCTTGGGGTGAAATCAAACAGGGACTTTGGAAGTTTGCCGGTGAAACTTTTCCCGACACTAGCGGTAAAGTGGGCACACTAAAGACCCAGCTTGACTACCTACTTCACTCAATCCAAACGGATACTGATGCAGACGTAGGCAATAAGCTGATAGAACTATTAAGAAACCCAGATACAACCCCAGAGGATGCAGCTTGGCAAGTTTTAAACTTGTATAATTGTCGGCCACAATATTGTGGTGGAGCTACTGTTATTTGTGAACAATGTCCGATAAACCAAGATGTTGCTGTACCAGAAGCTAAAAAGAACTATAAGGAGTTCAAAGACTTAAACTGTGGTAATGCCGCCTCGGCAACACCAACAAATGCCAGCAACTGCCAATGTAATGAATCAAGTTCTGGCAATGTAAAACCAAAAATATTGATTGGCCCTGGCCATACCGGTAAATCCACCGGTGGTAGTGCAGATAACTATGTTATGAACGGTGACCCCCCAATTTTAGACAACATTTATGGCTTTAACCCGGAGCTACAAGATGATTGGGATGTAGCTCAAAAAGTAAAAAAAGAACTCGACAGCAAAGGTTACGAAGTTTTAATGACAAAAAATAGTGTATCCGACAGCCCAACAAGCTGGGATAGAGCTCAACAAGCTAACGAGTCCAAGGTTGATTTGGCCTTTGAGATCCACACCGATTCGAGCAATGGACGGAGATTCAGCAGCTGGGGAGAGACTTGGGCACAGTTTGAGGGCGCCCACAGGCATGCCGGGATAAATGGTACTGGCCAAGAAGTTGAGCTTGTTGCAAATAAGGATGTAATCAAAAAAAGCAAAGAATATGCCACCAAATTTACCGAAGCTAGAATTGCAGCCGGTGAGAAAAGCGTAGAAACATTTGCCGAAAAAGACCACTATAACCCAACGCCCGTAAAATACATGACTTCCGGCGGAGATATACCCCTAGTAATGCTTTGGTCAAAAGTACCCTGGATTTATTTAGAGGCCGGCTCGCCCACCGGTGGTTTAACACCAGATCAAAAAGAAACTTACGCCAAAGGCATTATTGACGGTGTAATTGCTTCTATACCAGCCAGCGGCTCTGATTGTACTGGCTCTGGAGACGCCGCTGCGATAGTTGACTGGGCGCTAAAGTTGGCGTGGGATGACAAGGGCCAACATGATATTATGACCCCAAGACCGTTATATAAAGAGTGGCACGATAAGCCTGATTTTTATGGTTGGTATAAAGACTATTCTCCATGCAACCAATTTGTAGGTGTGGTGATGCACGCCAGTGGTGCAGATAATAAGTTCGAGAAGAGTGTTACCGATTTACAAGAAGCCTACATCAGAAAGCATCCAGAAAAATATGAAGAAAGAAAGAACCTGACATCGACAAAACAACTCGAACCTGGAGATCTTATGTATAGAAATACCGATAAAAATTTTGAAGATAACGTGTGGGGTGAGGGGCACACCTGGATATATGTGGGTGATCAACCCGGTGGTAACATTAGAGAAGCGGAGATGGGTAGTAATGGCCACCCACCAGAAGCAGATACAATAGCTAATGGTGATTGGTTCATGGGATTAGCTACATCCGCTTATGGATTAAAATAATGAGCAAAAGGCTATTACTTACATTTATATTACTTTCAGCAACTGCCCTATTCGTGATATTGCTATTCGTTTTAAAAAAGGACAAGCCCATCTTGACCGGTTTTGATATTGTGGTTGTGCCGAGCAATAGCCAGATATACATCGATGGCAAAGGGGTGGGGTCTGGCATCAACGAAGCGACGCCTGGCAAACATAGTATTGTTGTTAAACGAAAAGACTTTGCCACTCATAAATCAACAATTACAGCATCCAACAATAAAATTACAGCCATACCGATTGGTCTGGAGCCGACAAATGATGCTGGTAATAGATGGAAGCTAAATAATAAAATTGAGTATTTGCGGTTGGACGGGATAGTAAGCAAGCAGTTCAATGACGAAAATAACGACGGAGTCAAGGCTTATCCAATAACGGCGGAGCTACCAAAAGATAAATCACCATTTTTCCGTATAGATTATGGTAAATCAAAAAAATATCCCAATGACTCAACCAAGATAGCCCTATATATAAGTGCGAATACACCAGCCAACATACAAAGTGCCTTAGGTTATGTATATAATATGGGTTACGACCCCTCTGACTACGAAATAATTTTTGAGAGTTTATAAAAATATGCAACCATTTATAGATTATTTTACCAACACGCCAAAAAGTAAACTAATAGCTAGGGCCTTAATCTTGCTTATTGTAACGGTTGTAGTAGTTTTGGCAATATCTTTTTTTTGGAATTATTTTGTAACCCAAAAAATAGTAACACTTAGCCCGTCAGCCGGTACAACCATAACTATAGGTAGGCAAAACGGGGATGACCCATACATAGGTCATCCAATAGCCACCACCACCAGCCAAAAAAAGATACGCCTGCAACCCGGTGCCTATTTAGTAAAGTTTAGCGGTTCGGAAGATTATCAAGAAGAGTTGACTGGGGTTGTTGTCGACAAAACAATAGAAATAAAAACGCCAGATCTTAAATACACTACCAACAAACAAAGTCAACTGCTCAAGTCCAATAAATCAGCTATTACAAAAGCCCTGTCACCGATAATACCAAGTGGTGGTTATCAAATCAATAAAGAGGAGCTACTTGGCGGGTTAGATTGGTACGCCGCAAGCCTAAAACCCAACCCCTGGTGCGATTGGGGTGTACCAGTTAAGCAACTAGTGCCCATGCCTACTAGTTGCAACTATGACATGCTCCGAGTGATTCTAAAGAAAGAAAATGGCCAATGGAAGGTTGTAGCAAAGCCGGCAATCATATTTGCCATAGCAGATTACCCAGATATCCCACAAGACATTATTAGGGCAACTAACAAGCTTGGTTTTACCGACTAAGACTAATCAGGTTGGTGGTTTGAGCAAAGCCTTTTAGCACCACATCTGCATCGGTGGTGGTAATAATTGTTTGATAGTCTTGCAAGTATTTAGTTATAGCCTTGCGCCGTGAGCCATCTAGCTCGCTAAATACGTCATCCAGTAGTATTAACGGCTTTAACTCTCTTTTATCTTGCAGTAGTTTGAGTTCGAGTAATTTGAGGCTCAAAACTAGCGTACGTGTCTCACCACGCGAGGCATTAGAGCTGGCAGGCTGGCCATTAATATAAATTGCAATATCTTCGCGATGTGGCCCGTATGCTGTAAAACCCCTTAAAATATCTTTATCAATGCTGTGTTCTAGCATTTTTAACAGGGAGGTTTCGTAGGTCTTCAGATTAACATCGCTAGTATAGTTTAGTTTAATGTCGGTTTTGTTTTGGGCCACAGAACTATAGGTTTCGCCTATTTGGTTATTAAGCTCATCAAGCAAAGCAAGCCGTGCTTCTACAATTTTACCAGCCAGCTCGCTTAAGCGGATGTTCCAGGCAAAAATCTGGTTATTTATAGTTGTTTCGTTGGCTTTAAGTAATCGATTGCGCTGGGCTAGGGTGCGTTTATACCTTTGCTTTAATTGTCCAAAATCAGGCTTAGTTTTAAACAGTATTTGGTCAAAAAACTCACGCCTCAGCTCTGGTGAACCGGTTAAAAGGCGCATGTGTTCTGGCTCAAATAAAATTACAGGTATAGTATCGCTAAACTGCAGCCTTTTTTTGGGTTTTTGATTAAGTTCGTAAATCCTCTCTGTTAGCTCGCCTTTTTGGGTTATTTTTACTACCCGCGAGCCACTTGCTAAATTGCCATCTATTCGCGCCCAACTTGCATCGTTTGATATAACATCAGCAAAAGTAGCCCTATATGGAGACAAACCACAGACTATCAGCAAAGCTTCTAACAAATTGGTTTTGCCGCTGGCATTGGGCCCAACCACAATATTTACACCTGGCGATAACTCTACCGCAAAATCACTATAAGAGCGGTACTGCTGCAAGCGCAGGGCAGTAAATTGTGCTTTATCCATTAACTTATATTGTAACCGATTAGATGATAGACCAACGTGCCAATTACTTTTTGGCAATAAGTTTATAAAAAACTTTTTTGTCTTTTGTTAAAAAGATAACAGCAGAGTTTGGGTTGAGTAGGGTTAATATTATGATGGGTTGCTCCCTTTAGCAAAGTCAAAGTTTTTTGCTCATGTAAGAATTAATCCCCCAATATATTAAAACTGTTGACAAATACTATTAAATATAGTATATTTGACCCATAGGTAAGTTTTAAACTAACTTATGGATCACATTTATGAAAAAAGGCACATATTTAACCGAAATTTATCGATCACCTAAATCGGTCTTGACCACAAAAGACATTTCTTTGATGTGGCATGAGCCAGCCACTGGCGATTTACGAGTTCGTCTTAATTATTATGTTAAAACCGGCAAACTTAGGCATCTGCGCCGTGGCTTATATGTCAAAGATGAAAATTACAATAAGATGGAGCTAGCGTCTAGGGTCTTTACCCCGTCTTATGTTAGTTTTGAAACAATATTGTCCAGAGAGGGCCTTGTTTTTCAATACCACGAAAATATCACCGTAGCGTCCTACCTTTCCAGAGAGACGATTATTGACGGGCAGGTTTATAACTTTAGAAAGGTTAAGAATTCTGTTCTATTAAATAACAACGGCATAATTCAGGATGGGGTGTTTTCTGTCGCCTCGAAAGAAAGAGCTCTACTAGACACGCTATACAGCAACACAAATTATCATTTTGATAATTTACGAGATATAAATTGGCAAATAATCGATAATCTATTGCCAATTTATAGCAATAAAAGGCTTAATAAAGTCGTTGCCAGGTTGAAAAAGGAACAAAACGATGAAATTTGATAAATCAATCCACAAAACTATATTGTTCCAAATACTAAAAGACCTCTACTATGACACCGAAATCGCTCCGTTTTTGGGTTTTAAGGGGGGCACGGCAGCTTTAATGTTTTATGGTCTTGATCGTTTTTCTACAGATATCGATCTTGACCTTTTAGACGACAACAAAAGAGATTTGGTATTTAACCGCGTAGAACAAATCGCCCAAAAATATGGCTTATTAAAATCCTCACATCAAAAACGATTCAATTTATTTTTCTTATTATCGTACGAAGATGGTGCTCATAATATCAAGATTGAAATCAATCGACGCCAGTTTGGATCTAAATATGAAGTAAAAACCTATTTAGGGCTATCAATGTTAGTGATGACCAAGGATGATATGTTTGCCCATAAACTTATGGCAATGTATGAGCGCATGGATAAAACCAGTCGTGATATCTACGATGTTTGGTTTTTCTTATCTCATCATTTCCCCATAAATAAAAACATCGTTGAAGCACGATCCGTTGAGCCTTTTGACAATTTTATACCTCATTGCATTAATAAATTAAAGGCCGTGGACAACCGGCATATCTTGGGTGGTCTTGGCGAAATGCTAACTCCACCACAAAAAGATTGGGTTAAAGTTAATCTCAAAAAAGATGTTATCGCTTTATTGAGCTTAACTTTTGGAAATTTATAGACTAACAGGGTAAGATTGTGTAGTTTTTACCAAGCTCTTAAATCCGTTAATAATGTAATCGTTAGGCTATTCTTTTAATGCTTGATTGGTATCCTATTGTCTGGTATCTATCATCCAAATTCTAACTTTTAAGCGGCATAACAAGATAGGTGTTATCTGGAGCTTCGCTACTTTTTAGCACACAGGGTTCTAGCTTGCCATTAAAGCTAAATGTCACCTCTTGGGTGTTTAGGGCGTTCAAGGCATCCAGCAAATAGCGTGAATTAAGCGTTACTTCGCCGCCACCCTTAACGGTTGCACTAGCATTTGAGGTGTTTTCGCCTAGTTGCGAAGCAATAGATGTAATACTTATCTGCTTGTCTTCTACCTTAACGGTAATACTGCCAGCACTTTCGCGGGCAAATAAGCTAGAGACTTTAGTAATTGCAATAAATTCATCCCTATCTACCGTTGCGGTGGTACTAAACGTGGTTGGTATTAGCTTGCGATAATCTGGATAAGTGGCATCTATTAGCCTAGTAACTAGCTCTATGTCACCGGCTTTAAATAAAACCTGTTGATTGTCGGCATAGACTTCTATGGTTTCTAAATTATCTGGCAAAATCCTCAGCAACTCTTGTAAGGCTGTAGCTGGCACTAGCAAAGATATCTTTTGGGCGGTTTTAATTAGCTTTTTTTCGGCCAGTCGATAGCTATCTGTGGCAGCAGCATACAAACTACCGCCTTGGGTTTGCAAAAATACCCCTGTTAGCACTGGCCTTGTTTCGTCGCCCGAGGCCGCAAAAACTACATGGCTCAAACCCTTGCATTCTTTGGCTGGTATATTCCATTTAAGGCCATCACTAATTTCTGGTACAACAGGGAACTCCTCGGCAATTACCCCGTTAATGGTGGATTTGTATTGATCTGTACTGATGTGGAGTTTATGCTCGTCAAGTTCTAAATCTAACACCCCACTTGGCAAGCTGGTTATATATTCTTGCATTAAGCGGGCAGGGACGGTAATAGCACCTTCTGTATGTACTTTAGAGCCAATCTTTTCGGTAATTGCTATTTCTAAATTGGTGGCCGATATACTTAAACGATTATCTACAGTTTTAATAAGTACGTTATTTAATATGGGCAAGGGGTTTTTGCTAGACATAGCAATACGTGCAACATTACTTAATGCTTTGGCTAAATTCTCCTGAGTCACCTGAAGTTTCATGGTTATACAATACTCCTATATTTAGTTAATTTAAGTGTAGTCTTTGTAGTAGGGCTTGTGGATAATGTGTCTAACCTAAAATCAACAGGGCTAAAATTTAAAAAAAGGCTGTGTAAAACGGTTCGATTTTGTGGTTTAGAACTTTGGGCATCCTGTGCTTTAAAAAGCAAATTAACCAAACCTGATTTTAATTGTGTATAAAAACTCGAGCTTTTACCCAGGCAGTGAACAACAAATCCACAGGCTTTTGAATAATTAGACACTTAACTTCTCCTTAATTTCTTTGACGTTATCTTTTAGTAAATTGTCAAAATGGAGTTCCCGTTCTATTTTTTCTACCGAATGTATGGCGGTAGTGTGGTCTTTGCGTCCTAGCTCGCGGGCAATTTTGGGGAAGCTTAAATGTAGCTCGCTCCTTAATAAATACATGGCAATTTGGCGGGGCACAACTATATCTTTGTCTCTTTTGGGGCTTAAAATTTCATCAACGCTCAGCTGAAAATGCTTGGCCGTTTTTTCAACTATTTGCTTAGCCGAAAGATGTCTTGGCCGGCTGCGATGGGTGCCAAATAGGCCCGTGGCAACAGTTAAGTCAGGAGGCAAGGCGCGCATCTCGCAAAAAGCTAATAACTGATTCAACAAACCCTCTAGTTCGCGCACGTTGGTTTGGGCTAGGTTAGATAAAAACTCTACTAAATCTTGAGGCAACACCACTTCGTGCTGGCTAGCTTTGTTTTGCAAGATGGCACAACGGGTTTCAAAATCTGGAGAACCAATATCTACAATCATCCCCCACTCAAAACGTGATCTTAGGCGTTCTTCTAGGGTTGGTATGGCTTTGGGCGGTTTGTCGCTGCTAATAATTATTTGTTTGTTGGCCTGATGCAAAACATTAAAGGTGTGGAAGAATTCTTCTTGGGTTTTTTCTTTACCGGCAATAAACTGCATGTCATCGACTATTAAAACATCGGCACTACGATAATGCCCGGCAAAATCATTAATTTTTTTGTATCTTATAGCATCTAAAAATTCTTGCACGAACTGTTCGCTGGTGGCATATACTACTTTAGAGTTTTTATTGCGTGCTGCAATGGCCCCACCTACGGCTTGTATAAGATGGGTTTTACCCAGCCCAACACCACCGTAAACGAATAGCGGGTTGTATTTGGTACCCGGATTTTGGGCGATAGCTTGGCAGGCGGCGTAGGCCAGCTCGTTGCCAGAGCCAACTATAAAGCTGTCAAAAGTATATCTTTCGTTTAGACCCTGCCTATAAGAATGTGAAACACTTGGCGCGCCATAAACGGTTGCCGGCCTTTGTTCGTTCTCATCAACCGGTTGTGACAAAATGATAACCTCGGTATTATCTTGTACCCGCCTTGGCTGTACCGAGCCAGAGTGAATTTTAAACTCCACGTCTAAATCATTCACCCCATTTTTTTTCATGAGCTCCAGTATCATGGGCTTGAACTTGGTTTCTAATTGTTGCTTGGCAAAAATGTTAGGCACGCCAACCACCAAAACATCTTCATCACGGCGCAAAACACGGGTGTTTTTAAACCAGGTTATATAGCTGCCACGGGATACGGTAAGTTCAACTTCGCCCAACACTGTCTGCCATAAAGTATCGTCGCGCATTAGTTTAAACTTACCCCTCCTTTTAGTGCACGGCTCTCACCAGTCCGCAGCTTTGGTATTTGTCGTTACTTAATAACTATACAAAAGGATTGAAAAGTTTTCCACAGGTTTTTTAACAACAGGCATATTTTTTATCACCAAACTGCTTAACAGATGCGTATTTGTGCACACCCATTTTATTGCTCTGACAAGCAGTGGATAATCATTAGAAATATGTGGACAAACCCATAGTTTTTTGTTGGTAAAGTATGTTTATTTCACAACCCGCTTGACGTTTGCCGGTGCGCCATGCAGTCTTTTCTCATTATGAAATGAGCATGAAGTAGTAGGTTTGAGACAGCAAATTAAAATAGTTTGTTAAAAACGTATTGACTCCCACATGGCAGCCTTATTATCTTGCATGGCTGTAGCCCATTGGGTGTCACTCATAGCGTACGCTTGTTCATCGAGGAGCTCAAATGTAATACCAGGTTTAAGATATTGTTTTGCGTTTGGCAGTGACTTCAGTTTCTCGTAGGGCATTAGGTAGCCGTTGTTTGGATAGCAGTGTTTGCGCTTACCTTTCTCATCAATCGTTGTGGTTCTGAAAGCACAGGCTCTATGAAAGTTCAGGTATGGCACAAACCAGATAGCGTACCAATGGTTGATAGCCATCACGTTATCTGGTGTCCTGGGTATATGAATCCATCCTAAAGTTTTACGAATAATTGATCCGTTCTTGGTTTCTGCCAGGCCGTTATCCCCACTGTGATATGGCCGGCTCTTGGTTAACTTCACAAGCATCCGCTGTAGTAAGGCGGCCACTTTCTGGTTGATGTATTCACTCCCATTGTCGGCATGGAAGTTGATCATCATAAACGGAAACAAATCCATAGCAGCAGTTAATGCTGGGATCATGAATTGTTCGCTAATACCCTGAACGCAGACTACTACTTCCCACTGGGTAACCTCATCAACCAAGTTGATGTGGTAAACGCCTTTTTCGCCATCTTTATCTCCTTGGTGAACGCTATCCACTCTTAGATACCCAGGTTGACCATTGTTATTGGGTTTAGTCCGTTCGCCGATTGATACACTAGACGACTTAGTTTTGGTGTAGTGAGTTCGCACTCTACGATATGTACTAGATTGCCGAAATCGGTATAGTTGAGCAACTGACAAATACTGCAGACGCTCGCAGGTCTCATTGCCAAAGATTATGTATTCTCGTTTCAGTACTCTACAGGTAGCTGGTCCGGAAAGACCATCAAGCAGATCATCAATCCGAGCCAACTCAGTAACGTCCGCTGCTGTGTAGGTGCCTTTGAATGTTGGCTGTGTTCTTTTAGCTACAATAATATGGCCTTTGTTTCGGTACTGTTTTAATAGCCGGGTCAGTTGAGATCCGGAATAGCCGGTAGTTGCTTCCAAGTATCCCCGTATGATACCTTTGTCTCGCCTATTCAATTTGAGATAACTATGCTTAACTGCAACTCGCTCTACATAGTTGTAAGCTTCTTTTCTATCTTGGCAATGTAAGTTGACGGCGCTACTGCCACTGACATAATCTGCCATTTGTATTAAGGTTGGTATATGTGTGGTATCCATGTTTGTAGTCATACCTCCATGCTGCCACACATACTACGTTCATGCTCATCTTGCGTGAGAAACCACAACTCATTTCATGCTCATCTTGCGTGAGAAGAGAGTCATGCTTGATAAGCTCCACCCCTTGTGCTACTATAACCACTCGAACTATGCCTAAAAGAACCTACCAACCAAAAAAGCGCAAAAGAAGCCGAGTACATGGCTTTTTTAAGCGCATGTCTACGCGAGCCGGCCGATTGGTGCTAAAAAAGCGCCGCAACAAAGGCCGCTCTAGGCTATCGCACTAATCCTATAAGCAATTCGGTTACAATAATAAGTGATAACCACCAAACATAGGGGATTTTGTGCTATCTAAAACAAATCGCTTTCATGGCTATGGCAGCCTAAATTATGTTTATCGCAAGGGCCAAACTGTGCGTAGCCCTTATTGTGCTATGAAATTCGTGTCTGGCAAGCACGATAATTATCGCGTGGCTGTGGTAGTTAGTAAAAAAGTTGCCAAATCTGCCCCCAGCCGTAATCGCATAAGGCGCAGGGTATACGAAGCCGTTCGCTTAAACGATAAAAGACTAACCAATCAAGATATTGTGGTAACTATTTTCGACGAACGTTTTTTAGAGATGCCAAGCATTGATCTTCAAAAATCAATAAAACGTCAACTTGAGCAAATTGCCAAGTGGTCGTGATAAACTAATACATAAGTTATGTTTCAATTTATAGGTTCAGTATTTAACGCTCTTATAGCGCGCCCGATTTTTAATCTTCTTATCTTAATCTTGGCGCTTATACCAGGCCATAACCTTGGCGTGGCAATTATTATATTTACAGTTATCGTACGTATGGCAATGTATCCGCTTTTAAAGAAGCAGCTACACCATGCCATGGCCATGAAAAAACTCCAGCCAGAGATGAAGCGCATCAAAAAAGAGGCTGCTGGCGATAGACAAAAAGAATCGCAAATGATGATGGCGCTTTACAAAGAGCGCGAAATTAACCCCTTTAGCTCGTTTGGCATCATCTTAGTCCAGCTACCTATATTAATTGGTTTATATTCTGGTATATCTAAAATAATAAATGACCCAGCGGCAATCCTTAGTTACTCCTACTCATTTATGCATCATTTGCCATATATGGAAAGCCTAGCCAACAACATCCACAATCTCAACACAATGTTCTTGGGTATTATCGACCTAACTAGGCCAGCTCTAGAAAAAGGCGGTATTTACTGGCCGGCTATGGTGTTGGTAGTTTTGAGCGTTGCCATTCAATACATCCAAAGCAAACAATTGTTAATGACTGACAAAAACAGTCGTAGTATTCGCAAAATCTTTAGTGATACTGCCAAGGGCAAAGAAGTAGATCAGTCAGAAGTACAAGCCGCAACCAGCAAGTTCACATTGTTTTTTATCCCGATAATGTTATTTGTAATATCAGTTAGCTTGCCATCGGCTCTATCGCTTTATTGGTTGATTGGCGGCCTTGTTGCTTACTGGCAACAAACTCGTATCTTGAAACATGATGTCGATGAAATGGAGGCCACAGTCGACAAATTGCCCGCCGAGGCAGAAATTATAGCGCCGCATAAACCCAAAAACAAAAAACACAAAACCCCTGCAAAAAAGAATAAAAGTTCTAAACGCAGGAGGTAAGAGTATGGAAGAATCAATTATATATGCCAAAAAATATTTAGAGGATTTGCTATCCTTTTTTGGCTTAAACGTAGATGTATACGCCACAAGAGAGGACGAAGTGATCGCCCTCAGCGTGCCATCTACCCATATGAACGGTTTTTTAATTGGTATGCACGGCGATACAATGCGCGCATTGCAATATATGGTTAGCACAGCTCTAAAAAACAATGACCATGAGCTAACTAGGGTAAATGTAGATATTGCCGATTACAAAAAACAGCGCCAAGACCGTCTAGCTCAAACATCTTTGCAGTGGATAGAAAAGGTAAAAGCCAGTGGCAAACCGTACAACCTACAACCAATGAACCCGGCAGATCGCAGGGTAGTGCATAAAGTAGCCGATGAACACGGCCTGAACACCGAATCGGTTGGCTTTGGCCGTGAACGCTACGTTGTTATTAAGCCATACCAAGACGCAGTAGAAGTAACGGTGGTTGATGTAGAGGTAGAAGCACTCTCCAAAGCTCCAGCGGCAGAGGAGACAGTCGTCCAAAAACCAGACACCAAAGAAGAAAAGCCCAAAAAACCTGCCAAAAAAGAACCAAAAGTCGACAAAAAACCTGCCAAAACCAAATAAAAACATCTCAAGCCGCAGATGGAATAATTATATACTCAACAGTCTAAAAAGATTATTATTGGGATATATAAAACACAAGCTTTATCTATAGCAAACCAAACCAATGTTCCAGATACTATCGGCATAGTGGGGTCACCAAGCATATAATATAAGTCTACCAATTATATACTAATTAGTTGACATGATTCTACCAATTTAGTATAATCTAACTATGATATTCCATCGAACTATACAAGAAAGTATCGTAAAGCACCTTTATAGGGGCAAGATAATAGTTTTGTATGGTGCAAGACAAGTTGGCAAAACCACCCTCAGCAAAACTATCCTAGAGGCATCAACACGAAAAGGACGATATCTAAACGGCGACAACCCAAGTGTAGTAGCTAATCTGACGAACAAAAATGCAGAAGAGCTAAAAAAATATATTGGTGACTTTGAGCTAGTTGTCATTGATGAAGCCCAGCGGATAGAAAACATTGGCATCACCCTAAAACTTCTTGTAGATAATTACCCCGAAATACAAATTATTGCCACCGGTAGCTCGAGTTTTGATCTAGCAAATAAAATAAGTGAGCCATTGACAGGCAGGGCGTGGATTTTTCATTTGCAACCACTTTCGTTTACGGAGATAGCTAATGGCGATCAAACAGTGGCAGATCAAACAATGCAACGGATGCTTATTTTTGGTTCGTATCCGGCAATCTGGAATATGTCTAACACCGATGCCGCCAACGCGTTAACAGAATTAAGCTCAAACTACCTATTTAAAGACTTGCTAGAATATGAAACATTAAAAAAATCACCTTTGCTAACAAAATTATTGCAAGCTCTTGCTCTACAAATTGGTAGCGAAGTTAGCTTAAGAGAGTTATCGAACCTATTAACCGTAGATATCAAAACTATAGAAAGATATATCTTTTTGTTAGAGCAAACCTTTGTTATCTACCGACTGCCTGCACTAAAAAGAAACCCTCGTAGCGAAGTCGGCAAATTGCGTAAAATATACTTTACTGATTTAGGATTAAGAAATAGTTTAATTCGTAACTTTAATGAGTTAGAAATTCGCAATGATAAAGGGGCATTATGGGAAAATTTCTGCGTTACAGAAAGGATAAAATTTAATAGCTACACTGGTTTGCGGCCTAATTATTATTTTTGGCGTAGCTATAGTCAAAAAGAGATTGATTTAGTAGAAGAGTACGGTGGCAAGATGCATGCTTTTGAATTTAAATGGAGGGCTAAAAACATAAAGCTACCCAAAGAGTTTAATGTGCTTTACCCCAATAATACTTATACAGAAGTTGCTAGCAGCAACTTTGCCGATATATTATTTACTAGCAAGGATACAAAATGGGTTTAGAAATCGGCAGAGTTACGAGATAAACCAACTTTTTGAGATTACGTTTCCTTTACCCGAGCCAGACGATAGGCGAACATGTGGATATTCAAAAAAAATATAAAAATGTTACAGACGTAAATAGGCGATAATGGGAAGATCTTAATTTAAGCGATAGCTCATTATTTATTGTGATAAATGCAAACATTGCTGTTAATGTTTGAGCAACGTTAATTGAAGCTACAAAAATCTATATCCAGCTTCAATCTTTTTTAATAAATTTGCTGATGAGCGATTAGAGCGTCTTCTGACTCTTCTTTATCTAATTGTTCTTTAATTTTATCTCTACGTGTCGTTTCTTCCAGTTTAAGCTCATCATAGATTTTCACAGCAAGAACAGGTGCAAATCCCGTAGTATCATAACCACCGTTTTGTATGTCTATACAAATTTCGTGCGCTATAGAAACGGATCTTATCATCCTTGATTTTATTCTTTCTCCGCTTTGATCAATCGGTTCAACACCAGACTCAACAGGTACTGGTTGAACATCAACAAGGTCAGATTGCTCGGTCGCTGAATCCATGTGTGACGTGCCTTGATTATGAATGCTGTTTTCTTCATTAATAGTTTCGTCGCTCATTATATATTTTCTCCTCTATATATTATGCTTATGATTTAGACTATATACTTTTTATGCTAATTGAGCAAATGAATAAACTGACTGCAACTCTTTAAAAGTCATGTTAAGATTAACAGATGAAGATTGGATTACGCTGATGTCTTTAGAAATTGGTATAGTTACGAGCTAGACCAACCTTTTGCCGTCCTAAAAAGCATCATAGCTATTTACTAAGCCGTTTCTCAGAAACTTTTTGCATAATATTTACTAATGGGTGGTAAACAAAACTTTTAGCCCCTCCGAACCACCCAGTTATAATCAAAAGTTTTTCGCACAAGTCGAGGTTGAGTTTTTAGAGCAACTTACTAAACCAAAAATAGGCGCCATGGGTTCGCTGCGATGTTACCCATGAGCGCTTATTTTTATTTGCGTGATTTTTTAGCTGGGCGCCCACCATGCTTGCGTTTTTTGGTGGATTTATTATTGGTCTTTTCGTCTATTTCTTCTTCGGTCTCTATCTCTACAACCTGCACTTTATTTGTCTGGGTTTCTGCGCCAACTTGTTGTAATACTTCTTGAGCAAACTCATGTGGTTGTCCCGCATCTGCATCGATGACCACTGGCTCCTCGACCTTAGTAGTTGATACTTCAGCCTGCACTCCAACTTCTGGCTCTTCTGTTGGCATAGTATCCAATGTGGGCAGCTCTTCTTCGTCTCCCTCGGTTTGTATCTGCCACATGCCCCGTGGCACCAATACAACCATAATACCGGCCAAGCTAAGTAAGGCCGCAATTGCCAAAACAAGCGCCCACCAAATATTGTTGCCAGATACTTCTGGCTCGGCAATAGACACAGAGCTGTTGGCGGGTGAATCTACTATTAAAAGCGCCGCCTTGTTCTCTTGCAACAAGTTAGCACCACCAACTGGGTTGTTGTAGGTACCATTTTGGGCCTGGCTTGTTGCGTCCTGGAAGTAACTTCGGCCACTTGGTAAGCCAATAATACTAGTTGACCCACCAGAGCCAATATCGCTAACTTGGGCCTTGGCGGTAATCGGTATGAATACCGTAAGCGCTAATAATAAAAAGCCTAAAAGTGCAGGGGTAATGTATTTTTTCATTAGTGTATTTTAGATTCTAACTCGCTGATTTTGTCTTGTGTGCGTTGGATTTGATCGTTCACTTGATTAAAACCAACAGATTGTTGCTGAGCCAGGTTATCTACCTTTCTATTTATTTCGGCTAAAGATTGTTGCAATTCTTGGGCAAGAGCTCTTAAATCGCTTTTAGTACAATGGTCGTCCATGTAGCCATTATAACTCGTAAAACAATGCTTATGCCCATTAATTATATTTTTTTATTGCAATAAGGGGTAAATTTTGTTTTTTAAACCGTTAAAGTATAATTATTTTTGGCAAATAACTAAAAAAGGCAGCAAATGAACAAAAATATTATCAACTCAGAACTTAAATATTATGGTCAACAACCAGAATTCGAAGATAATTTTGAATCCGAAGCCAAAAAGGCTGATAGCCCAGCAATAGAGATAGCATCAGATTCTTATATTCAATTCAAAAAGCGACGTGACGCGATAATTGGGGCCATAGCCTTAGATAATCTCAGCCTTCAGTAGTCGCAAGTTTGCTAAGCAAATATATATTGGTACATCAATATAACAAAAAGCGACTCAAAAGCTTTATTTAACTTTGTTGGAACAAAGCAAGTCAATAGATTGTTGTAAATTGGCTTAATTTTTGTAATGCTTAAGCTAACTAATTGACAAGGGCACCGCAAATGACAAAAAACAAATTTTATCAATCCGGCTTTAGCCCATTAATGGTGATACTAATAGTCGTAATCGTTGGCATAATTGGTGTTACCGTGTGGTATGTTTACCAATCACAGCGAAAAACAAACGACACTACGCAAAGTGCAAATAACTCAAATAATACGCAAGCTAGTGTAACGACCAAGCCTTCGGCTACACCTACAAAAACAGATGAAACAGCCAGTTGGCTGACATACGATAATAAGCAGTATGGTTTTAGTTTTAAGTATCCTAGCGATTTTTATATAACACCCAACAGTGGTGAGCCATTTAGTCTAGCTGTTATGAATAAAAAGTATCAAAATACCCAAACAGAAGCACCTGGTTTTGGAATAACCATTTGGAAGAAAAGCAGTGATACTCCTACTATGACTTTTATGGAGCAGACTGTTGGTAGTGGCGTATTGCCAGACGGATCTATTAAAGAGTGCAACTTTGCTGGTTTGAAGGGTTATTGCTATATACAGGGTGGCATGGGCGGTAACTATAATAATTTTGTAACCGAAAACACTAAAGGCACACAGGTATATGCCATTAGTAGCCCAGTAGGTGTAAACGTTGGTCTAGACTTCAATACCTGGCTTAGCACTTTTAAATTATACTAAGGAGTAAAAAATGGAAGAACAACCAAATAATCAACCACAACAAAGCTTACCAGAGAAACCAATGGAGGCTCAGTTGACAGTGGTGCCAAAACCACAGAAGGCTGGCAACAATACTCTGCTGATTACTGTTGTCCTAATTGCAGTAATGGCGCTAATCGCTGTTGGCGCTACCTGGTACTACATGAATAGCAAACAAAAAGACCAGCAGTCTAACAATCAAAACCAAATTGATCAATTAAAATCAGAAGCCTCTGCCTTAAAAGATAAAGTGGCAATAACAAAACCTAGTACAACACCTACACCGACCCCAACAGCTACAAAAAATGACCTAGAGGTGTTAAAAGCTTTTTGCAAAAGCATACAGCCCAATAGCACAATAGACCCAGTTATTTATTATCAGGGTACTAGCGGGAATTTCGGCAAATGCGGCCTTGACGGCGGGCAGATAATTACAGCCTATGTAAACAACGCATGGGTTAAAGTTTACGAGGGTAACGGCGTGTTCGAAGACAGCCTTTGCGTAAAATACAAAATACCATATTCAATCATGACCTCCTGCAAAGGCTCCTACTAACCCAAACCGTCACTAATTCCAAATAACTACTTTGTAACCTTATAAAGTTTTGTTATAAATATAGTATTACTATGTACAAAAGGTATTACATATGCTACCATGTAATACATGCAAGATATAAAATTTTACACCGTTA
>CAZIHK010000063.1:0-6527 GCA_964539035.1 uncultured Candidatus Saccharibacteria bacterium
CCTTAAACACCACCCAGAGTTAATTATTATTGATGAAAAGATGCCAGAACTTAGCGGTGCAGAAATGATATAGCAACTTCGTAATGATGAATGGGGGATGCAGGCTAATATTGTTATGCTAACAAATATTGATGCAACCAATGATATAAATACAGCGCTAAAACTAGGCGTATCTGATTATTTAGTTAAGTCCGACCTGCATATTACTCAGATAGTAGAAATCGTTAAAAACAAACTCAAATAACATACATCGCTAATTGCTGTATATCAGCTTAAAAATAGTGGTAATATTAGATTAATTAAAATTGGAGTTATATCATGGCCTCAACTGGTACAAAAAAGGGAACAAGTAAAAAGATCTGGTGGATTGTTGGCGGGGTATTGGGCTTTTTTGTTTTATTGTTTATTTTAGCGGCAATATTTGGTAGCCCTAGTGCAGACAAAGTTTTTAAAGACATGAGTGAAGAAATGCTCAAAACTAAATCTGTAACAGTAAGCCAAACATATAAGGGTAGCGGTACAGGGGGTGAATCTATTAACATGACCTCAAAAATGTATTTGAATATGGCTACTAGTGAGTTATTGGCTAGGGGTAATTTTGCCATAGATATGGTAAGTAGTGGTACACCCATGAATGCCGAAGCTGAGTTTATCTCAATTGGTAGTAATAGCTATATTAAATTCACGAAATTGTCTAGCTCTAGCCCAACACTTACGTCTAGCTTTAGCCAAATAGAATCTAAACTCAAAAATAATTGGGTAAAATCTAAAGAAGGTGATAGCTTTAGCGCTTTTGCAAAATTACCAACAGATTCCATAATGAGTGTATTACCTGTTCCATTTGCAAACCTTAATGATAGTCAACGCAAAAATGTTTTAACTATTCTGCAAGATAAAAGTATGTACACAATAGAGGAAAGCTCTAAAGTAGACATCGGTGGTGTATCAGCATACAAGTACTCCGTCAAATATGACAAAGATTTATATAATAAAGCAGCAAAAGCTATAACTGGATATTTAAGTTATTTTAAATCGAGTGGTACCGACGACAGCGAGATAAAAACTTTAACGGTTTGGGTTAATACTAAAACTAGTCAAATAATAAAAATTGAATTTACGGGTACTGCAAAACAAGGTGATGTACAGGGAACAATAACGTTTACTGATTACAATCAAAACTTACCGATAGAGAAGCCAAGTGACTACTCTATAGAATCAGAACTACTAAATTAAAAATAATTGGGGTAGTAAATGGCTAGCGAAAAAAATAAATCGAGATATAGCAAAATGACATGTGGTGGTGGGTGCGGTGGCGCTTACTTTTTAGGGATGATTGGCGCCGCAGTATATTATATTCAGCAATCAGACACTTTTTGGATGGGTGTAGTAGCATTACTCAAAGCCATAGTTTGGCCAGTGTTTTTGGTATACCATCTACTCAGCTAACTCAAAAAGTTCTTCGACTGTAACAAATATATAACCTTTTTTAGTGAGATTATTCACAAATATTTTTACAGCATCAACACTTTTTTGCCTATTTGTGCCTTTGGAATTGTATCCGTCATGAAAGATAATAATCGAACCAGGATATGCTTTCTTAATTGCGACATTGGCAATATATTTAGCGCTGGGTTTAAAAACCTCTAAATTGCTGCAAAAAATCCCAGATGTTGGGATTAAGTCTTGTTTTTTTAGCTGGCTAAAAAGTAATGGATGATGCCACAGCCAAGGTGAGCGGAACAATACAGGGTATTTGCCGGTAATTTTATAGATTATCTCTTTAGATTTTTTAATTTCATTTTTATAACTGGGTTGGAGCAAGTAATTGATAAATTTATGGTTTATTGAGTGCGCACCAACAGAGTGACCAGATTTAATCATTTTTTTAAGTGATAACGGTGATTTTTTAGCATTATTGCCGACAACAAAAAAAGTTGCTTTTGCCTCCTTGCTATCTAAGTAATCTACTATTTGGCTTGTATATGGCTCGTTTGGGCCATCATCAAAAGTTAAGGCAATAACCTTTTTGTCTGTTTTGAAGTGGTAGGGGTATGGACCAAAAATTTGTGAATAAGGTGATAAAAACAGCCAATAAAATGCCCCAATGGTTAAAAAGGTGAGCAATATATAGAAAATCAACATGTTTAAAAATATTTTGGTAAAAAATTAAAATGAATCGGACTAGCCAAAACTATGTATTTAGCCTTATAAGCACCTAAGATAATAATAAAAAACACCAAGCATAAAACCCCTACCCTAATTAAAAATAATTTATGAGGTTTAGAATCTTTGCGGAATTTGGGATACATACCAAGAACTGGTCGTTTAAAAATACGGCTAAGGTTATATTCTAAGATGTAAAAAATTAAAAAAGTAATAAAAAAATTATAAAATAATCCACGTGTTAATCGACGCGAAGAAGTATAAGTAGGATTTTTAATATCAAAATAGATGTTTCCCTTTTTGCGTAATCGCCTTAATAGATCCAGCTCATCACCACCCTGAGTTAAGCTGGTGTCGTATCCTTCCCAGGTGTCTTTCTTAAAAGCAATATTTGTACCAGATCCGTAATAAGTTTTGTTAAAAGTTCTAAAACCAAAGTTTACTAAACCAAATAAAAATCCAGTAAATATATTACCCCACCAAGGAGCGTCGTTAAACTTGCAGGGTCCAGCAACTGCAACAATATTTGGATATTTGGCAAATATTTTATCTATATTTGCCAACCAGTTTTTGCTATAAACAGTATCGGCATCTGTGGAGATTATTATATCGCCCTTCGCAACTAGAGTGCCGCTGTTGCGTGCCCAGCAAACGCCCGCATTATTCTCGTAAAATACTTTTGCACCGGCTAATTTGGCAACTTTTGCTGTATTGTCGCTGCTATTATTGTCTACCACAATAATTTCGAACTTAGAGGAATATGATTGTTTTTTGAGAGATTCAATAGTATCGGCAATATAACCTTCTTCATTTAGAGCTGGTATTACCACGCTATAAAATGGTCTTTTGAGCTTAGATTTCGGTTTAGGATTCATTGAAGGCTTAATTATTATATTGCGTTATAACATATTATAACGTTTTTTTAACTTGTCCATGAATTAAGCTGTACCATAACATCTTTAATGCTTGCTTTTTGGTGTTATGTTTGATGAGGCCAGATATCTCTTTACCAACCAAAAAGAAGCCAAATAAACCGATTAGAGTTTGAATAATTATTATTGTTGTAGTTACTACAGCAACCGTAGGTGAATTATTAAAATAATTAGAAATAAAAGGGGCAAATAGCCATATTGGCACCCACCAAGCTACTATTAGCAATACCCCTATTCTAAGTTTCAAGGGTGAAATTTGAGATGTTCGAGCTGTAGCCATAATTAAAAGTATACGCTTTAAATTAAGTATAAATAGTAAAATGCCCCCCAGGGAGCGCTCCCTCGGACTTTACGTCTAAGGGGGCTCCCATGGGGGGATCCGTGCGGTGCGCCTGTAGTAGCGCGGTCACTAGGAGGCTCTAGAGCGCGGGGGAACCCCGAGCGCTAACAAGCAGTCCGTGACGCGCGGTAAGCAGGTCACCGCACTCTGCGAAGATAACAACACAAGCTTGGGCTCGTCTCTTTAAAGGCCGTTATGGCGCAGACGAAACCCTATCCCTGATGGGGGGCCTAATAAAAGGCGTCTGTTGCTAAATCCGCAACGGTCATCCGTGCCAAGGGGGTGTCTCCCTAAGATACATGAATGGCCGCGGTTGCCAAACTTTGGTGTGTGCGGCACGAGTTGTCGTGCGCAGTCACCGTTTTGGCGAGTAGCCGGATTGTCCCTTTGGGTGGCTGCGGTTTGCGCGTAATGCGCGATCGATGCAGCCTTCCCCGGGGCGTTACCCGACTCGAAAGAACAATGATCTTGGCATGTTCTAACGCTAGGGTGGATGGCCCACAATTCCCCTCTCTGTAGAGGTTTTCCGGTTCTCTAGATTCGAGTGGCATAAGCGCACTCGAAACTATCAATAACTATAATAGCATTAAAATAAAAATAGTCAATAGCTATGTATCATCACACCGGTTCGGAAAAGTTTCCAGATTATGTGCGAGAATTCTGCTTCAGATATTTCACGCCGGAGTTGTTCGAATCACCGAAGTTATATTGCGAAAAAACATTAATTCTTGTACCAACAGGTTTATAGTACCCTATGTATAATAAACTTTAATTTAGGTGTTTGTGTATTGATCGGCCACTATCGGTTAAACTGAGTTTTCCATCTTTTATCACGTAAACATGATCAGCTAGGCGCCTAACGTATTCGCTATGGGTAATTAAAATAATCGTTTTACCCTGTTTTTTATTTAAATCTTGCAAAAGGGTCATAATTTCAGTCCCAGTTTTAGAATCTAAATTACCTGTTGGCTCGTCAGCTAAGATAATCTTAGGATCATTTATTAATGCCCTAGCAATAGCGACCCTCTGTTGTTCGCCACCTGAAAGTAATGAAGGTATGTGGTTAGAACGTTCGGTTAAACCAACAACACGCAATATTTCTTTACATTTTTGGCTATCTTTAGATGATCTTTTGCCAATAGCGGCCTCTATATTTTGCTCGGCGGTAAGGGTAGGGATCAGATTAAAATTTTGGAAGATAAAACCAAATACCCGTCTACGTAATTTAGTCAAACGAGCTTCGCTAACTCTAGTCATATCTTTGCCACCGAGTAAGATATTGCCTGAGGTGGGGCGGTCTAATCCACCCAGAAGCTGCAGTAGGGTACTTTTACCACTACCAGACTGACCTATTATTACTACAAATTCCCCTTCTTCGACGCTTAAATTAATTTGGTCGCAAGCATTTATTGTTTTGCTGCCTTGTTTGTAAGTCTTGGTCGCATTCTTTACTTCTAGTATTGGCATTATTTTACTCCAAACTCCTTAAAGCTACTTGTGGTTTAAGTCTTGATACTTTTAGTGCGGCGAAGAACCCGGCCACAACAGATCCTAGTATCGCAACACCACCTCCAATTAACAAAATGATGTAGTTAATATTGATTTTTAGCTGGATAGCCGTGTCGACAGTAGCAGTGGTTTGTACGCTGTTCCTACCAAATGGCCCACCAAAACCACCTACTGCCGAATTTAGGCTTTGTACAGAGGCATTCAGTGATATATTGTAATGATTTAGTACTACTATCGCGGTTACTCCAAGAGCAATACCGAATATTGCACCTAGCACACCCAAAACAACGTTTTCCGAAAGAATTTGCCTTACAACCTGGGTATTGCTCCAACCAATAGCTTTTAATGTGCCAATTTCACGGACTCTTTTGTTTATGGAAAAGATAGTTAGCAAACTAACAATTACGAAAGACGCGATCACCACCACAATACTAGTGAGGCCGATAAACTTATTAGTTAATTTGGTGGCTTGTACGATGCTACCTGATACTTTTTGGGCTGTGGCTTGAGAATCAACTATATTGGCCCCAGTAATAAGACTCGATACTTGCTTGCCGGCTGCCGCAACATTGTCAGAACTAGTTGCCTTAATCAAGACTATGTTCACTCGCCCAGTCTTAGGAGCAACTTTTTGTAAAACAGTTAAAGGCAAGTAAAAGTCGGTTGTATTTGTGTAGAGTTTGGGATCAACTATACCGACAATTTTGTATTTAGTGCTTGCCAGAGTTATTTCATCGCCAACATTCTTATTATTCTTGCTAGCATAAGACTTATTTAAGATGATTTGTCCGTCACCATCACCAGCAAAATATGTCCCTGAAGTAATCTGGCTGGGTAGTATCAAGCCTATATATTTTTTAGTAATATCTACGCCTGATATGGTGTAGCTGGTCGTTTTAACGTCCGTTTGTATGGGGCCTACATCTTTAGTTATAGTTTCTGAAGGTGCAGTTACAGTAGTGGTAGATCTGACAGAATCCATTATTTTTTGAGCAGCGGGGTCGCCTGGTTTTAGCCCAAGCTTTTCAATCTGGGCCCTAGCAGATTCAAAAGCGGCCCTTTGAGCATCCGTCATATCAACGTTAAATGATCTAGCGCCAGTTGTGATTGTCGTAGACACTTTAGGTATCGTGCCCTCCATGTGGTTGATGTTTAAAATTAGGCCTTGGGCATAATCGGCGACCAAATTCTTATCAAACATGTTAGTAACGCTAGAATCAAAAGTCAACATACTACCAGGCATAAACTGGTCGGTCGAAAAGGTTGCGCCAGGGATCCCCAGTTTAGAAAAGTCCATTGTTAGCCGATTTTCGCTCTGGTATTCTTGTCTAGTTGCGGTATCCATCTTTGATAAGTCGCTATTACCTAGTGAGCGAGTAAGCATTATGTCTGTGCCAACATTGGCTAGGGGGTTAAGTACTTTTTGTTGAGAATCAGACAGTGCCTGCGAAAACGACAATATTAAAATAATAATTGCACTGGCTATCGCTAAGCCTAAGACAATGGTTATAGTTTTACCGAACCTTCGAAAAATTTCGGCAAACAAGTATTTAATATAGAACATTATTTTAGCCCCTTATTAC
>CAZIHK010000064.1:0-3360 GCA_964539035.1 uncultured Candidatus Saccharibacteria bacterium
TTTCGATTATGCTAGCCATGTGATTATTATGACAGAAATAATCGTATTTACTAAATATTCTATTTCGCGAATTCAATTGCGCGAGTTTCACGAATGACGTTAACCTTAATCGTACCTGGATATTGCATAGTCGATTCAATCTTTGTAGCTATGTCGCGAGCTAGTTTAATAGCACTCAAATCATCAATTTCGCCTGGGCGAACCATAATACGAACTTCACGGCCAGCACTAATAGCGTAAGCCTTGTCAATGCCCTCAAAACCTAGAGCAACATTTTCGAGTTCACGCATACGCTCGGCAAAGTTTTCGCTACTTATATTGCGGGCACCTGGGCGAGCAGAACTTATTGCATCTACTACCCTTATTATTAGACCTTCGACACTAGTTGCTTCTACATCATCATGATGCGATTCAGCAGCGGAAGCGATTTCTTCAGGCACCCCATATTTACGAGCCATTTCACCCGATATAAGATGGTGCTTGCCCTCCATTTTGTGGGTTAGAGCTTTGCCAATATCGTGTATCAGTGCAGCATACTTTGTTACTTTTACATCAGCATCAACTTCTTCGGCAATAATACCGGCAATGTGAGCCATTTCGGTAGAATGTTTTAGCACGTTTTGGCCATAGCTAGTACGAAACTTAAGTTCACCCAAAAACTGCAATATCTCGCGAGGGATACCTATGACACCAACTTCACGAGCAGCATCTTCACCAGCCCGTACAACCTCTTTTTGGACTTGTTTCTGAGCCTTATCTACAACTTCTTCGATGCGGCCTGGGTGCACTCGACCATCTTTTAAGAGCATCTCTAGAGCTACCCTAGCTACTTCACGTCGTACAGGGTCAAAACTACTAAGTACAATCATACCTGGTGTGTCATCTACTAATACATCAACACCGGTTGCTCGTTGCAAAGCCTGAATATTGCGGCCTTCTTTGCCAATAATACGGCCCTTCATTTCTTCGTCTTCTAATTTAACAGCCGTAACAGTACGTTCAGCGGCAACTTCGCTCGACATTCGCTCCATTGCCGAAACTATTATTGCCCCTGCAGTTTCCTCGGCTTGCTCTTTAGCGTCTGCCTGCAATTTCACTATTAATCCAGTTAAATCTTGCTTAATATCGCGCTCTGTCATAGCAAGCAGTTTGTCGGCGGCCTCTGTTTTAGTTAGTTTTGCAATTTTTTCTAATTTATCTTGCTGTTTTTTACGCAAATCACGAATTTCATTTTTAAGATCCTCAACTTCATCTTCGCTAGTTCGAAGTCTTTCGTTGCGTTTATCTAAATCATCGAGCTTTTTATCTATAGATGTTTCACGATCAATTAGCCTGTTCTCGGTATCTTTCATTTCGCGTCGACGTTGTTGTTCTTCTTTGCGTGTTTCTTCGCCAAGTTTAGCAGCGTCTTCTTGAGCCTTGCGAGTTATTGCAGTTGCCTCTTTATTTGCTTTTGCCAGCTCTTTTTCAACCTCGTGGGCTGCTGATCCGATCTTACGCCTTGTTGCGATTTGGCTAGCACCAAATCCTGCGCCAATACCAATAATAGCCAATATTATGGTTATTGGTTCCATAGCTACATCCTTTCTATCGGTGCAGATACTATGTATGCATCACTTTCACTTCTTTAGCATTTATTTAGTATCTGAGTATCGAATAAAAAATAGTTAATATCAGGTAAGGATTTATCAAAAACTCTTCTCACTAAATCCTATATTAAATAATAGCGCTTTTATGTGCTTTTTGACAACATTTTTATAAACTTAAGAGCTAAATTTGGACGAAATCACAATGACTATACCCACAAAAAGAACGCCAATTAAAAGCAAAAATGGTTTAAAATCAAATATTTTATCATCACGAGCTTCTTGATGTACTAGTGGTATAACATCCGATGTGGCAATGTAGAGTAAAAAGCCCGCACTTATACCAAGTAAAAAGCCTAGCGGCAAATTTTTGGTAGAACCGATAGAATAAACGACCACGGCCGTAATAACTGTAGATACGACACTCATCAAGTTAACAATAATAGCGTTTTTACGCGACAACCCTTTTGCTAAAAGTAAACCAATATTACCGATTTCTTGAGGTACCTCGTGGGTAGCTATAGCAAAAACAGCAACAATACCAGCTGGCACACTGACCAAAAACGCTGCTGCTATTACCACACCATCAAGTGCGTTGTGGATGGTGTCACCAATTATTATTAGGCTATTCGGGGCAACATCTTTATCACCCATATGCACGTGATGGTGGTGGAACCAACGCAAAAAACGTTCTAAATAAAAGAAGGTTATCAGCCCTATTATCGTGCCCAACATAGCCTTATCTATACTTGATTCGTTGATGCTTTCTGGTAATAAATCAAAAAAAACTGCAGCCAGTAAAGCACCAGCGGCAAAAGGTGTCGCATAGGTAGCTAATATCTTGGCAGTTTTTTTACGACTAATTAGCAAATAAGCACCAGTAAATGCAAACATGCTACCTGCTAAGGAATATATAAATACTTGGAATGCGTTTGCCATTATTATATTATTTTATTTCTTTGGTTTAGTTATTTTAATTTCACCACCATATTCAGGTAAAGCAATTTTATCATTATTGCCATTTAATAAATCTTTTATTCCCAATATTTGCCAATTCGCAGTTGACTTACCAACAATTGGAATTTGTAAACCATAAGCCAAGGCGTTTGCCACACTTAAACCAATTCTCAAACCTGTAAAACTACCTGGGCCCCTATAGCAAACTACCCCTTTTATATCTTGCCATGACAAATTTTGGTCATCTAGTAACTTTTTGATTTGCAAATGTATTGTGTCTGCCAAAATCCGGTTAGCTAGCCATTTTATTTCAATCAGTTTTGTTAAATCATCAAATATTGCTAATTCGGACTCGGGTTTATCAGTGCGCAAAGTTAAAATTATCATGGCTTTATAGCCTCTACTAAGTATTCTATTTTAGCTGGATAGTTCAAGATAATGCCCCGTTTGTCACCACCTTCATTTTCGATTATTACTTCCATCCTATGTTTGGGTAAGATGTTTTTGATAATGTCAGCCCATTCAATAACAATTACATTTTGTGTGTCGCCGATTACCTCTTTTAGCTCTAAAGCAATTATACCTGGGTCATTTAAGCGATAAAAATCAAAATGATGTAAATCAAAGCTTTCGCATTTATAAACTTTAGAAATCGTAAATGTTGGGCTAGAAACTTGATCTTGGCTACCAGCGCCTCTTGCTAAACCCTTTGCAAAAACCGTTTTGCCGCCACCCAAATCGCTTGCGAGCACAACTATTTCGCCACCAATTAAATTATTACCAATTAGTTCGGCTATTTGCTCGGTATTGTTTGAAC
>CAZIHK010000065.1:0-7933 GCA_964539035.1 uncultured Candidatus Saccharibacteria bacterium
CTACCAACTATGTTGAGGGTGGTATTAATTCCCAACTAAAAGAAAAGTTAAAGCTACATCGAGGGCTTAGCCAACTACACTAACAACGCTTAGTTGAATGGTACCTTTACAGCCGAACCAAAGACCAAAAACCTCCACGAAATGTCCTTGTATATTAGATCCTAGCCCCTACCTCTGTAGCGGCGTACAATAATCTGGCGGCTTGGTGGGCAACACAAATGTCCTTGGGAAGCTACTTTCGGTGGTTGTCTCGTAGAATAGTTTGTTGCTTCCAAACCTTCAGTGTGTAGCAATCAATGATGAGGTTATGGGGTAGAATCTGAGGTTGACGATCTGTTACAAACGTTACAACCGGTAGTGAACAGTTCGTTCTTCAGACTCCACCGCCGTCAATAACCAACAAGGCTATTGTACCACTGACGTTCCTTTTGGGAAGTGCTGCTGCCAGCCGCATTGATATCTAACTTAATAGTCCACAGTCAGCGTACTGTGGGAGGAGTGTTTACTATGACTTATTTTCTTGGCTGTGATGTCAGCAAAGCGAAGCTGGATATCTCACTTGTCAATGCACAAAATGTGGAGCAATGGGTGTCTAAAGTAGCCAACGATGAAGGTAGTGTAACCTTTCAGTGTGTAAGCTCAAGATTGGGTAGTCAACATTATGGGTATAATCTAAACTCATAATTGGTACTACAAAATAACAATAAGGAGCTAAATAATACAATGCTAACTACCCAAACTAAATCTATCAAAAAAATCAAAAAGATGCCCATATTTAATGACGAAAAGGAATTATCTTTATTCTTAGAGAAAAGTCTTACAGATAACTTGAAGTACTTTATCCGCCATAGCATAACAACACTAGTTAAAGCTGAGATGGAGCAAATAAGAGAAGAGCTAATGAATAAAGCTAGTGATGCTAATACCCCCTCGTTTAATGGCTATTACAACCGGGATCTAGTCTCTCCATATGGCAAGGTTGAGAATATACCAATACCCCGTTTTAGAGATGGCTTTGGCAATGAATCACCATCTATGCTAAATGGCTTCGAAGACGAAAGGAGTCGTACCTGGAGATTGCTACATGACATGCATCTAATGGGCATATCCCAAAGAAAAGTAAAACGGATTGCCAATAAGCACTTTGGTATTAACATTAGTACCAGAAAACTAAAAGATGTCTCCCATGAGCTAGTCATGCATGAGTCAGCTCAGATTAATACTAAGTCATTGACGGATGAGTACCAGTTCCTCTTCTGCGATGGCATATGGGAAAAGGTTAAAGGCAGTGGTTGGGACAAAACAGCTGCCGTGGTGTTATGTGTTTTAGGTATGCGGGTTGACGGTAGCTACCAGATGCTAGGTTTTAAGCTAGCCAGAGCAGAAGACATGGGTAGCTGGACAAAGCTGCTATTTAGCATAAAGCAGCGTGGTTTATCCGGTGAAGCTATAGATCTAGTAACTATGGACGACAGCGCTGGTTGCAAGTCAGCCATTGAGCAGGTTTACAAAAGTACCCCTATCCAGAACTGCATAGTCCATAAGCTTCGAAATGTTTTATCTAAAACTAGTCATAGGCACAAACCGTCCATGGCAGAAGATCTAAAAGTTATCTCAAGTGCCCAAACTCCAGATGAAGCTATAGAGGCCGCTAAGGCAGTAGCCAAGAAGTGGTACCAAAAAGAAGAAAAAGCTATTGCTAGTCTCAGACACAACTTTGAGTATTGCTTAACCTACTATCAATACCCAAAGGATATGTGGAAGAAGATAAGATCAACTAATGTTTTAGAAAGGGAGTTTCGTGAAGTACGCAGAAGGACAAAAGTAAACGATCATAGTTTTAATAATTTTGAGTCAGCAAACGTATACCATGAAGGTATATTTCAATACCTAAATAATAGCTATCCAGCTAATAATTCAGTCCACCAAAATTCATCAAATTTAAGCAATCTTACGCAAGGGCTTACACACTAGATGTTGACACTACCCTGCAAGACTAGTCTTGGCTCAATCCCTTCATCCTGCTGGAGCTCCATCATTTACCTCATATTATTACGCTATTAAATCAACTAAAGTTTAGCCATGCAAGCACTAGTAGTTTAAATGAGCCTTATCATGTTTATGGTTGTGCTTATGGTACAAAGCATAGTACTATATAAATGGTCGCGAGGAATCGCGCCCATCAAAAGAGTCTTTTCACTACGAAAGGGCTTTTTTGTTTGGGCCCGGAAAGAACTTAATACCAATTCCGTCCACACGTCCACTTTTTCTTTGCAGTTTTGGAAGAGTGATATCGTTAAATCGCCAATATTCAGAGGGTTGTTTTCCATATTCGTATATATGAAAAACTGGATAACAATAAAGATCAGCTATCTGGATGCCTATCGTCTTGTCTGACTGAGAGAAAAGTAGTTTTTCTACTACATTGGGGCATTGACTCCACAAATATCCGTCTTCCCTACCTGATCGTCTCATCTTTTCATGTAGATCGTTTATCTCATCACCAAAGTAGTGTTTTTCAACTCGACCTTCTCTCGGGTCAATAATGCAAATACCAAGTGAGTCCTGTTCGGCCAGATATTTCTGGAAACGTTCCAGTAAAAACATATAGGCAACCTCATAAGGGTTTTGGGAAGGATATTTTTGCCAATATTCTTCTTTAGCTATAACAATTGTTATAAGTTCTATGGGTATTTGCTTCAAGAACTGGGCCACATCTGCTTCAAGCTCGTCATATTTTACTCTAGACATCAGCTTGATTGGCGATGTTTGTTGTAGATCTGGATTAGCATACCTAAGAAAGTTAGACTTAATCTCGATATCCGAATTTTGATAATACTTTTTCTTTATGGCTCTTAGCTGGTCGTCAATATCTCTCACATTACTTTCATCTATAATGCAGCCCGTAAGCACCAAGTGCTTTTTACCCTCCTGGGTTAAAGGTATGGTGTCCCCCGATTCATCAATATATAGCAACTTCATGGTTTTATTGTAACAAAAACAATCTCATCAATATTTTAAATATTTTGCAGTATTAAAAGAGTTAGATATTTCGGATCTCTAGTCAACAGACGAAATTCGTTTTTAACTTTGATATAGTAACCACATGAATCGATTGGTGATATCTAAACCAAACAATATTGGTCTTCATAAATTATGTGAAACTGTTTCTTTAAGTGAAATTAGAACTAAAGAATTCCAACAGATAATAGAGTCTATGCTGGATATTGTTTATGGGAAAAGTAATAAAGGTAAAAATAGAAATACCAACAAACCCAGCACAGTTGGATTATCTGCTAATCAAGTTGGCATAGACAAAAGAATATCGATAGTTGATTTAGGGATTGGACATAAAAGTTACAATGATTTGCACATACTTATTAATCCTGAAATATATTGGTACTCCAAAACCAAAATACGTAGACCCGAGGGTTGTGTAAACTTAGAAGAGATATGGGGTATTGTTGATAGATCTAAAAGAGTTAAAGTTCGGGCATACGATAGATCTGGAAACCGAATTAGTTTAGATTTAAAAGGTTTGGCTGCAATATTGTTGCAACACGAAGTGGATCATCTTAATGGAATGCTATTTATTGATAGACTGACCGACCCCAAAAAAGCACATATGGTGAAAGACGGACAACTAAGAGAGTATAAAAAAGCAAAAGATAATTGGAATAATTATATTGATGTGTCTTCTTTGCTAATTAAATAAAAACGTCTTAGTAATAATGCAATGGATTACTTTAACATCTACAGTTCTGGGCCTACGTATCTAAATCGTGGGACTTTCTGCCCATTAAAGTCCACCGATTCTACAAACATTTCTAGCGGTCTAACTTGGAGTCTTAACCCTTCGTGTTCTGGAATTACATATAGGGGTATGTAAACAACCAAAATCTCCTCAGTTTCAGTATGCCTAGCGAAACCCAGAACCTGATAATATCGTTTGTCGTTTGTAGTACTTTTGTAATGTTCATAAACACCGACCGGTGGATATTGTTTAACCGAGCTAGATGTATCTTCCATAAGAAAAGTATAGCAAATCTAGACAAAGCTATAGTGCTTAGATGCCTCTAGCGATAGGATATATTTTGTTATACTACGGACAATTATGATTGTGAAAAGCGAGGAAGACGTCAGGCATATTGTAGAATCTGACGAGTGGATGATGCAGGTGCTAAGTGCTGCTGCAGTTTTGAATCTTCCCGATTGGTGGATCGGTGCTGGCTTCTTACGAAATAAAATTTGGAATTCCATTGAAGGATTAGACCAACATTCCATTACGGATGTCGACTTGGTTTATTTTGACTCCACAGATCTTAACCCAGAGACCGATTGGGCATATGATAAAAAAATGAAGCGCGAATACCCCACCGCTGATTGGGAAATCCGAAATCAAGCACGAATGCATTATGTCAATAACTTTGAACCCTATATATCTACTGCTGACGGAATATCACATTGGGTAGAAACTGCAACTTGCACCGCTGTCAAATTAGAAGGTAGTAATTTAAAATTCTTATTCTGTCATGGGTCAAATGATTTGCTAAATCTCATAGCACGCCCAATCCCTATTTTTCAGACAGACGAAATGATTGGTATTTTCCATAATCGTATTAAAACAAAAGCATGGAAGAAAAAGTGGCCAAATTTGAAGGTTGAGATAAAATAATTTATGGAATTTTCGTAGTATGTCCTTTCGACCCGGCCGAGTATAAGCGTATTACTTATAAGGCATTGTGCATTGAACATTATCAGATTTGACACATAACATAACTGTGGTATATGTTATTTTCAATGAAAGAAGTAACTGTTTTGCTACAAACAGGAAGGTATCATGGTTTCTTGGACCAACCTGAGGTTGGGATCACTCGACTTAAATTTGATGTAGTGAATGGTCTCCGATTACCAAATACTGATCCACTTCAATTTTCCCACTTCTCTTTACCAAACGAAGGTAGTGTTACGCAAAGATTATCGTTACCAGAAGACATGGCAAAAAAAATTTATGATTTTAGCGAGGAAACATTTGTAAATGGAAGAGGAAATTTTGACTGTCGTGCTTTCTTGGGACGGGTGATGGGCTGGGATGTGGATATTTCTCCTGGAGTACAAAGGAATTACTTTGGCCGATATGTTAAGCCAAAAAGAACTTGCAACAGTCTGCCTTACCTCATAGCTCCAAATGATAGCAGCATTACGCATGCTGTCCTTGGAATTGACAAGCCGGGAAAAAGTTTAGGTGTGGCAGGTTTTGAGTGTCCACTTGTAATTGCAAAAAATACCGACCTACTTAGATCCTTTGGCAGTGTCGCTATGTTTGAAGTAAAAGGTGTCGAAGACATTTAGGTGCCTCTACGACAAATCCTTCTAAGTTGCGAAGTACGTCGACCAAAGGCAGCCATAAGCATTATTACATCTATTAACTAGGTCTTTTATTTTGTTTATGCTTGCAATGCTACGGTTTATTTATCAAAATACCAGAATAAACTAGGATAAATATGATTGAAGTAGGCAAAAAAGTAAAAAGTTGTTTTTATGAAGCCGAAGGCGTAGTGGTGGATGTAAACCCAGACAAAAATCCAGACGTTGCTGTAAGTTATGGTCATGGTCGGGATTTTTATCTATACAAAGACGAGCTGAAGGAGATTGGGGAATATGACTCATCTATCCCGAACGTTATACCCTTGAAGTGTGGCCGTGGGATGGGTGCATTGTGTTGTCGCTTTTTTGTAGAAGACGTTGGTTTTAATACACACGGATGTGGACGATTCACCGATGAGAGATATCAACTAGGGTCTCAACGCGACAAAAGAATGCCCAATGGTCTTTACCCTGATTGTCTAATAGAACCCATAGAGACCTATCAGTCCCTTTTTGGCTTAACCTATCAAGAATTAGAGGATGTTGACGAACGAATTGTGCAAGCTAGGGCTGAAAAAATTGAATATCTCGTACAACTTAAGGATAGAATTGAGAAGATACCCGAAGGTTCTTTGGTGTCTGTTAGGCCTATGGAAAGAAAAGTATTAAAAGTTAGCGTCAAACAACCACCAGGTTCAGTATTTAATTACGAAGACAAGAGACTAAAGCCAAACGAAGTCTATACAGGCCAGTTTAGAATAATGAGAGATGTGTCAAACCCAGACAGTCAGCCCCGCTATGAGATAGTAAGTGAATCTAGCTATGTCAGTTTGGAAGAAATTGAACCCACCACATCCAAACTCCCTAACTTTATAATTGTTAACATTGAAGCCCCCGAAAATAAATAGAGCTTAGTTAACTTCTCGTTTTTTCTACTGTTCTAAAATCCGATTCTATATCCCGCCAGCAAATTTACCTCTGTTTTACAGGGGTATTTTATATCGTTTATGCTTGCGTTTGTATGCTCAACAATTAATAATTCAAACATGTCAGAGTTTAAGCCCGAACCATATATAGGTGTGAGTGGTATAGCAACGTCAGAGCAGCACGAAAAAATATTTAGTTTTTCTGAAAGAAAAAAGCTAGGGAGATTTGGACATTTTGTAATGGTAGGTGTCCAGGCTACAAATAAAACTCAAATATTGGAAATTGAAAACAAAAGAGGTCGGATGTGGCATCCAGTAGGTGATGAAATCACACAGGCTTCCTATAATGATGAAACAGGGCTTACCAGACCATACATACATTGCTTTTTTGAAGATGATAAAGAACTCGAATATGGTCTAAACATTATTATGGATAGAGCATCATCTTATTGTCGGGGTTTACAAATCAATGGTTTGCATTGGCTAGATAAAGACTATAGACCTGTACTGGATAGATTTCTTGATTCATATCCGGACCAGTCTATAATAATCCAAGCCAACTCATCTATTTTAGATAAGTACTCTCCCAAAGAAGTTGCTCAAACACTTAAAACAATGCCGGTAGACTATGTGCTATTGGACCCATCAGGCGGTTTCGGAATAAAAATGGATATGAAAAGTATTCAACCGTATGTTGATGAAATATATCAGCAACAGATAAATGTGGGTGTTGGAATTGCTGGTGGACTAGAGGCAGCAAACCTAGAAGAGCTATTTGGACCTTTGGTGGAAGTATACGCAGACTTAAGTTGTGATGCGGAGGGCAGATTTAGAAAAGGGCTAAATGGTCAAACCGTAATTAATTTGGATGCAGTAGAAGACTACTTGAAGAAATGGGAAGATATTCAGGGCAAAAAATATCAATAACATATGTTAGTAAATGTAAATCGTTCTAAAATCCGACTCTATACCCCGCCAAGTATTAGTACTTTGAGATATGTGCTTATTTTATTTTGCTAATGCTTGCTTTATAAGGACTACAAACAGATAATTGTTTTAAACAGGAGAAGAACATGTCAGAAATTTCTTTTGAATCAATGCACGAGGTTCCAACGCTACCGTCAACAGAGTACTATAAAGAACCATTTAACGAAAAGGTCATTGGTACTTTTTGGACAAAAAAAGATCCCAGCGATTTAGTTAATGATATTTTAACAATTAGAAGCGCAGTATATGAAACCGTAAAAAGGATGAAAGATCCTGGTGAACTGATGGCTCTTGTGGACTATGTTGAAAATAGACTTACGCCAAAAGAGAATGAATCAGGTTTTGAGGAATATGAATTTCCTTGGGGAAAACCTCAACAAGTAGTTGCACTCGAAGATGGCATTGTTTTAGGAGTTTTGGGCAAAGCTACAGACATATCAAGGAAAGTCAGACAAACCGATTGGGTCTTAGATGAATTGGCAATGGCAGCACATAGAGACATGGTAAATGCTGCAATAAGGTGTGGTGGTGTTGATTATGCTGATTACCTAAAAGAAAGACATCTTGCCGAACAAAGAACTAGAATTGAAAAATTAGAAAAGTTGATGCCCGGGCATAAATATTTAGCTGAGTCGATTATTAAATAGTTATTT
>CAZIHK010000066.1:0-3433 GCA_964539035.1 uncultured Candidatus Saccharibacteria bacterium
TTTATGATCAAAGAGAAGATGTCTGAATTTGGTGTTTATGCCAATATTATTTGGATAGATAGCAGCCTGTACGCTACATATGATGAATTGATTGCTGCTGCTGAACCAAAACAAAAAAGAGGTTTTCCAAATAGAGTAGAAATTACTATACAGGTTGACGATAAGGGTAATCACTACTTATTTGACAATATTAGGCGAGAATACATTTTCGAATAATACACTATTAATCTAAAATATTTAGCTTGTACTGCGTATAACGTTCGGCAGCAAGACGAGTTAACTCCGGGTCTTCGTCTTTATTAACAAAAATCATTGACTCACCAAGTAGTGGATGCACGTTTAACAACTTGTCGTGCATTTGGCCAACTAACTTGCGGTAGCCTGGATGACCCTGTGGCACTGTTCTTAACTCATGCAGATGAAAGGCTTCACGAGCGTTGTACGATACCTTCCAGCGCATTTTATGGCCAAGTAGTGTTGCGTACTGGGCTTCTAGCTCAAAACCGGTAGACTGCATTTTGCTGTAAAGGGCTAAACTTAAGTCAAAATTTTTGATAAACAAATCTACAACACCTGATTTTTCGACAATTTCTGGGATTTCGTAGCCAAAACGAGGCGAAAGTTTTTGCCAAGCCAAATCTTCGACCATCCTGTGTCTTTGCAAGTCCCTAAAAATTCCATAGTCACAGATAATATCCCAGCGATAATGGATGTTTTCTAGGGCGCGGCCTGGTTTTTGGCGTCTGTTGAGCCTCTCGCCAATGTATGCCTTAAATACAGCAACCTTTTGTTTATACGGCCATTTATCTACAGATTTAGATATCTCTTTAATTGACATATTGCTGTGTTCGTATAGCATATCTGCTACTGCGTCTAACTCATTTTTGGGTGAATAATCAACAAGGGTTACTTCTTCGGATTGTATGGAATGCTCATTTGGCAATAATTCCTCTGCCAGTTTATTTAATGCCAGCTGACGGTTGGCATTATAAGCAGTAATTGCCCCGCCTCTTTCAGGTTTATCGGCTCTCTCTAAAAAGGCTGGCATCACTTTGCGGGCTTCTTTTAAGATGTTTTTGCCGGTTAATCGTGCCTCTGGTAATTCGTCTGCTAGCAGCCGCATTATTAAGTTCTCTATGGCTTGAGCTGAAGCATATATACCAACAGTAGACTTTGTAGCTACCGGCAAAGCGTACCTTATAGCGTCGCAAGCTTGGGCTCTTGTTGCTGCTTGCCAAGCGGTGTCGCGTTCTTTCGCTGGGATTGTTGAAATTTCTCTAACATAATTTGTAGTCTTATGTACCATCTTAGAATAATTATCAAAAATTTCATTCATTGTCTTTATATAAGAAATTCGTAACCGTTTTGATAAGTCCTCTGGGACATAATATTTATAATTGCCTGCATCATCTTTTTGGTCATAGTATATATACCTAGTTGATTGTTCTAGGTATGCCGCTAAACGCCCCCACTCAATTTTTTTAGTTAAAAGATTGCTGGCTGATTCGACAACGATGTGTTGACCTACAAGTTGTTGTACAGAATCATCACCATAGGCTGTTATTACTCTTTTTAAGAGTGCTTCATTTTGCTTGTCGTCTCCGCTAAACTCGTCTAATATCGTGATTCTCAAATCATTAAAGCGCCTACTAAGCCTTGCCATAGCGGCTGCGGCTGTAACTGGGCTAAATGTACTTTTAAAAGAGTAGACATTACTTTTTGTGTTTGTCACTGCCTCTTCTAGTTTTTCGTATCCTGCTTCTGTAATGGTTGTTTTGTCTTTAACTATCTTGAGCAAGGGCTTGTCATTAGAGGGTAAATACAAAATGGTAACCTCCATTAATTTATGCTGGATATCATTTACGCTAAGCATCTTGCCATCTTCTACGCAGTCAATTTTTACAAATTCATTTGGAAAAAGCTCACAAAGCTCATCGTATACAAATACGGCTCTTTTTAAGTGGTTAATATCAGCTTCATGCAAATCACGCTGTTTGGTTGTGTAGCCGCGAGTCTCTTTTTTGTCGACTAACTTTTGGGCTATTTCTGCTGGCACTCTTAAAACTATGTTTTTATCTGGTTTTGGGATGCAAAGAGCAACATATTCGATATTTGTGAGCCAATCGTAATAGGCAGTGCGTTCTTTTTGGCTATTAAACTTTTGGCCTTGGTGACCCATATTTGAGCCCGTGAATCTATTGGCAAGAACTATTTTGCCTTGGTTTAGGGCTTGCTTAATTTTGGGAGCAGCTTGGTATCTGTCTAGCGCATAAAAAAGCGATGACATATAGGGGTTAACTTGGGTTGAGCTGCCGTAGTTGCCATTCAAATATTCTTTTACAAAATAGCTAGAAGCTTGATCATATTGGGGGAAATCGAACTCAGCAACCTCGTAACCGGCTTTTTGAAGCGACTCAGATAGTAACTTAAACTGAGTCCCCTTGCCCGACCCATCCGTACCTTCGATTGCGATAAAGACACCGCGTTCACTCATAAACTTAAAGCCTTCTTAAAGTATATTAAATTTGATTTTGCAATTTAAAAATTCGGCCTTATAAGTTTTAAGACCGAAAATATAAAATCTATTAAATAACACCCACCACTTAGGTTACATAATAACAGAATTTTCCATTGTAAAATGTGTAAATGTTTTGTATTAGATCTCGGCACTAGCGATTTTTATACTAGGGCCCATTGTTGTAGCAACAAAGATTGATTTTATATAGTTGCCTTTTATACTTGCTGGTTTTGCGTTTTTTATACTGGTTAGAACTGCGCTAGCGTTAGTTAGTAGATTTTCTGGGCCAAAGCTAACTTTGCCAATAGCTAAGTGGACAATACCAGAGCTATCTACGCGGTATTCTACACGGCCTGCCTTAGCTTCGCTGACTGCTTTAGCTACATCTGTAGTTACTGTGCCACTCTTGGGGCTAGGCATCAAACCTTTTGGCCCTAAGATGCGTGCGTATTTGCCAAGTTTTGGCATCATGTTTGGAGTGGCTATAAGGGTATCAAATTCGATAATATTTTTGTCGATTTTTTGTAGCAACTCGTCGCTCAGTGCAATATCTGCCCCGGCCTTTTTGGCAGCAGCGATATCATCAGCTTCGGCGAAAACAGCAACTACTACTTTTTTACCGGTGCCAGAAGGTAGCACTAAGTTGGCTCTTATATTCTGGTCGGCCTGCCTAGGGTCTACACCTAACCTTACGTGCAATTCTACTGTAGAATCGAACTTTGTAGTTGAGGTCTTGGCAGCTATTTTGAGGGCCTCATTTAAACTATATTCTTTGCCAGCTTCGACATTTTCGGCTACTTTACGGAATTTTTTACCGCGTCTCTCTATTAAGCTACGAATTTTGGGTGGTATAGCTTTGGGTTTTTCAGCTAGTTCTTCTGTATGAGCTTTGCGTTCTTCTTTAGCAACCTTGGC
>CAZIHK010000067.1:0-15175 GCA_964539035.1 uncultured Candidatus Saccharibacteria bacterium
GTATTGCAGTATCTAAATCCTCGTTGTTTCATACATAAGTAATGTCACAAGACATTACTTATTGCTGATTAACAGAGAGAATATTAACTAAAAACCAACACGAAATTTCCGGTTACTCCCTATTGCTAAATAAACTTCTAGTTATTGTTCCTGGTTATATTACAAACCTAACACGATATTTATTACATTTTTACTGTCAAATATTAAATTTTTCTGGACATATAACGTTAGCTAGCTATAAGACCATCTTTCAAATGTATTATTCTTTGGGCGTGAGATGCGATATCTGGATCGTGCGTGACCATAATGATAGTCTTACCCTCTTTGCTCAGTTGATGAAATACATCCATAATTTCAGCTCCGGATTTGCTGTCCAAATTACCTGTTGGCTCATCGGCAAGAATTATTGATGGGTCCATAAGCAACGCCCTAGCTATTGCAACTCTTTGCCTTTGGCCGCCAGACAACTCAGCCGGCTTGTGTTTTATCCTATCAGCCAAGCCAACTTTTACTAAAATATCTTTCGCTTTTTCTGGTTCGTAGTGTGGGCCATAGAGTGAGGGTAATAATACATTTTCGAGTGCAGAAAGTTTTGGCAGCAAATTAAAGGTTTGAAAAACAAATCCAATTTTGTTGTTTCTAATTTCTGCTAACTGATCATCGGTTTTAGACTCGATATTAGCTCCTTCGAGCATGTATTCTCCGCCTGACAGACCATCTAAACACCCCAATAGATTCATTAGTGTAGATTTACCTGAGCCCGAGGGACCCATCAACGCAACAAATTCGCCTTCTTTGATATCAATAGTGATACCTTTTAGGATCTCAATTGTCTGATCACCTAGCTTATATGACTTTTTTAGCCGTTTTGTTGCGATTATGGAGTTCATTTTAGGCTTGTAATTATAAACTTATCACCAACACTTAACCCTTTAACAATCTGGACATTTTGGCCATCTGTAAAACCTGTAACAATTTCTTTGTTTAATACTTCTTTATCCTCGCCGTAGTAATAAACATAGGGCTTGCCGTTTATCATTTTGACAGCATTATTTGGTATTTTTATAACGTCAGAGACACTTTTAGTGATAAATTTTATACTGGCTGTCATACCATCAATAACACCTGCCGTTGAGTCATTTAACTGCATCCTTACTTCGTAAGTGACTGAGCCAGTGGTATCAGTTTTGGCAGCCGGAGACACATATTTAACAGTGCCCCTTATTGTTTTACCCAGTGAAGTGAACTCAGCCTCAATTGTCTGCCCGACTTTTACTTTACTTATATCTTCTTCATCTAAATTACTAATTAATATAATATTGTCAATCTGTGAGACAGTGATAAAACTGGTGGTTGATGATTGCTGTGAACCGCCGGTCAACTGGCCTACGGAACCATTTACGGTTGTGACAACACCATCGATTGGTGATTTTAAGGTAGATTCACCCAAAGCCAGTCTTGCCATCTGCAGGTTGGCCAATGATGCTGAAACTGCATATTGAGCATCTTTGTATGTTGCGGCAGTTAGAGAAAGCTGGGCCTGTGCTGAGCTTAAATCAGATTCTGCTTTTTTAAGTTTAGAATATTCGGTGATTTCTTGTGTGCTACCAGCTCCATATTTATTAACTACATCGTTGTATATGTTTCTTTCTGCCTCCAGTGCAGAATTGGCTGCTTGAACGGCTTGTTCTTTGATGGCGATTTCTTCACCTCCAGAGCCAGGCTTCAAGCGATTTGCCTTAGCAACACTTGTGTTATAGGACGCCAGGGCTTGATCGACTTGATACTGTAACTTGCCGCTATCTATGCCAGCTAACTCATCACCGGTCTTTACTATATCGCCAACCTTTACGTTGATAACTTTGATTTGCCCCGTTTGAGTAAAGTTCAGATTAGCCTTTTCGGCACTCACTATTCCGTCTGCCTCTATATATACGTCTATATCGCCCTTAACAGCCACAGCGTTCTTGGTTTGAGCAACGGGTTTATCTTCTCTAATAACAAAGAACCAAACTAAAGTTGATATTAATGCCACTAAGATAATTATTGAAACAACAACCGTTTTTTTAGATAGTTTTGGTAATTTCACTCAGTAGCTCCTCTAACTTTTGCAAACTCAACCATTTGGTTGTTAGTCTTGTAATCTTTTACCCATAAAGATACATAGGTTCCTTCTTTTATATCTGTTAATTGAGCATCTACCAAATTACCCGAAGCATCGCCAGTTGTCTTTTTAATCGTTATGCCGACAGGAATGATAATCTTGACATCTTCTTTCTGCAAACCTGCTGATTCCTCAGCTTTTAGTGCTTGCCTTTCTTCTTGGCTCATACTTTGACGCTCGGCTTTTTGGGCTGCCTTTTCTGCATCCGTTAACTCTGGCTCGGTAGATATTTCGTTGATAACTACGACTTCATTGCCCTCGATCGACTTAACATAGCCTTTAATTTCGGCTGCCCTAGTAGGTTGACCTTGTTGCTGTGCCGGATTAGTAGAACTTGAGCTACTATTGTTTGAGCTTTTGCTGTCAGGCTTTAAAAATACAAAATAGGCTCCAGCCCCCAACCCTAATAGAACAATTATTATTACAATGACCCAGAGATATTTTTTCTTCATTTTAATATCCTTTCTATTCATACCTTAATGCCTCTATTGGATTTAAGTTAGCGGCTTTTTTGGCTGGGTAATAACCAAAAAAGACTCCAACACTCATTGAAAAACCCAATGCCACTAAAACGCCCCACCAAACAAATGAGACTTTGGCACCCAAATGTTGGGCTAATGGGTACATTGCCAGCCCGAGAATTAATCCGATAACGCTGCCGAATAAAGATATAACTAGGGCTTCTGCAATAAACTGCAGCATAATGTGCTTTTTCTTAGCACCTACCGCTTTTCTGAGGCCAATTTCTTTTGTTCTCTCAGTAACGTTAATGTACATTACGTTCATAATGCCTATGCCACCAACCAGCAAAACAATAACCGCAACAGAACTTAATAATATAGCCATTGTTTGAGCCGAACTTTTTGCGGCGACCACATTACTGCCCATGTCTTTTAGCTTAAAGTCCTCCACTCCACCTGGTGCAATATTATGTTCGTCCCTAAGTATCTGAGACATTTCTTGCATGGCTGCATCAATAGAACCCAAGTCTTTAGCCGAAGCATTCAGACTCATTTTGCCACCACTAGCTAATGCATAGTTTTCGGCCGTCTTAAAGGGCATGAATATGCTTTCGTCTATACTGAGCGGTCCATATGAACCACCCTTTTCAGAAACAACCCCTACTATCTCGTAGGCTTTTTTATTTATTGTAATCTTTTGACCAACTACATCCGGTGTGGTCGTCCCGAAGATGTTTTCAGCCGATGTTGCACCAAGTACTACAACTTTCTTTTTATTGTTAACTTGATCTTCACTCAAAAAGTCTCCCTTTGAGAAGCTAAGATTGGAAAGTTGTTTAAAATCAGTGCTTGTGCCGACGATATTAATTTGTTGGGTATTGTTTTGATAAGATACAGCTGTTTTACCACTTATAACCGGAGCCACTAAAGACACATTTGTGGCATTTTTTTTAATTGCTTCGGCATCACTATAGCTTAGCTTAGACTCAATACCTTCTGAGTTGGATGGTCCATTCACAAAAATAGTTGTTACAGACAGGTTTGAAAACTGTTTGGCGATGTCTAGTTTTGCTCCTTCGCCAAAATCAATAACCAATAGAATAGTGGCTGCCCCAATAATTATCCCGAGAGATGTCAAAAAAGAGCGGGTTTTTTGAGCCCATATGCTTTTTATAGATTCTTTAATCAGTCTTTTCCAGAACAATTCGTGTCTCTCAGTTATTACTCTAAGTATTTAGTATGCATACTCGCCCAAACAAGCATAAGTTTTTTATAATTATTTAGCGAATTCTTTTATTAATACAACTATCGAACAAAAATTATTTCAATTTATGTGCATTTTATCTAAATATTTATAGACCCAATGCTTGATTAATTGCTGGTACGTTAAAACCAACTATTACCTGGTCACCTATCCATAGCTGAGGTACTCCCATTTGGCCTGACTTGGCTACCATTTTAGACACCCATTTCTGGCGTTTGTTTAAGTCTACGTTTTCGAACTCAACATTCTTGCTCTTTAAATAGTTTTTGACCATTACACAATACGGGCAAGTTTGTGTCGAAAATACTTTTACATCTTTTTTCATCAATAATCTCCTTTTTAAATTAAATCTGTAACTTCAAGAATTCTTTTAACTTTTATCCTTTTATCCTCCTTTATCGTATAGTTCTTTTTTCTACCACAACGAGTTTCTTGGACGTAACCAAGTTGAGATAATATTTTCATATGATAAGATAGCAAGTTCTTTGGTAGCTCCAATCTTTCAATAAGATCACAGCCGCAGATATCATTATTATTGCACTCGAAAAGAATCTTTAGAATCATTAGTTTGTTTACGTCAAAAACTGCTAATTTATCTTGTAGTGTTGTAACCATAGTTCAATGGTAATTGTACTATGAGATATAGTCAAGTCTTTTAGGCCGATAATAATGAGACGCTTTTTGCCCTTAGGCGTTTGGTGTCTCATTTGTCTCACTTTACCCTGTAAATGTCCGTACCTGTATGCTGAGCCAAACCAAGCAGGCAAAACGAGTGACCGAGTTCCTTGATCTGTCCCTCCTTTGGCCTCTTGGTACAGGTGTTTAAGATACTAATCAAGTTTATAGCTCAAAGACATTGGAGTCGCCAGAAATGGCGGTTTTTGGTTTATTAGCTCTCTTGAACAACACTGTATTTCAATTGATTATCAATTACCGTCCTGGCTCAAAATATGTTCTGTGTGCATTGTTTGAATTACCTAAATAACAATAGCGCGTATAGTATAGGTATGCATAAGGGATATAAAAAAACAGTACAAGTTGGTGTCATTAAGGCTTGTTTGCGTTTTATTGAAGACCCAAACCGAAGCAAGTTCCAGCGATTATTTTTAGCACTAACCCCACTATTAATCGTGTGGATACTATCACCGTTAGATTTAATGCCCGAAATTATTTTAGGGCCACTTGGACTAACGGACGATGTTATTATACTTATCGGTTTATTTTTGTTAATTCGCTTTGCAAATAGCTTTTACAAAGAAAGCCGCTATGTTAAACCAACCAAACATTTAAGAGAAACAAACATAATTGACTTATAAACTACGGATTAATTGCCCATAAGACTGTAAGAGCAAACAAGCATTGTTTATTAGCTTTCGTATGCCTAAAAAATGAGACACTTATGTCCTTAGGTGTTTGATGTCTCATTTGTCTCACTTTACCCTGTTAATGTCCGCGACCTGTATGCTGAGCCATACTAGGCAGACAGTTTAATTACAATCATTCCTGAAATTATGGTTTTAGGTCTATCAGCCTTTCCATTTCAAAATATTCAAATGGTATTACCTCAACATCCGTCAAACCGGCTTCAGTTAGCATCTGCATCACTTGTTCTACGTGAATAAACGGCACCCTGATTTGTCTTATTTTTGAAGGCTCAATGTTTTGCTTAGCGTGTAGCTCTTGGCAAGTTACCATCCAGTTTACTTCTTCAAGCTCCAGGCCATCACCTTCTACTAAAATCACACACGGATATTGGTCGGCAATAGCTTCCTGCTCTTCTGGGCTTAGATTTTCGTACTTAGCTAATTTTTGTCTCATTACTTGTAGCTTTGCCCGAAAATTACGACCGGTTACTGAATCTGGATCCTTGACATCTTCCACGGCTGATTTTAAAAGCTCAGGCAACTTAGACCAAGGTTCTGGCAGCGTTCCTTTTGGGTGATAGTAATATCTTAAGTCGCTAACAATGCCTAATTCCAACAGCTTGTCACCAAGCAACTCAGGGTCGTCGTATTGACCATCAATAATTTTTTGTAGTTCCTCAATATTTTGCCTTACCCTATCAGGATTAAAAGAATAGGCTCCTTCTTGAGATAACAGTTTAAATTTTTGTTCAGCGTCTTTTCTCAGCCAATCTAGTGATAATTCTGGATTATCATCAGGTAGTGACTCAGCTGCCTCCCTTTCGAGCTTTTTCCTAATGCCATTTTCTAAAGCTTCAGGGCCAAGCTGCGCCATATAGTTTTCAACCACATTTTGATGTCTTATCTGAGCTTCATTTATTATCAGTTCCGGGTTGCCGGCAGCTAATAATGCGTAAAAATGGGCAGTCGCCTCACCTTTACCATCGGCATCGAACTCAGCAAACGAGATTGGTCTGGTATCTTTATTACCCTGAGATATTGTGGCTCTTTCGCCACCCATGACTTCGTCGCCAGAACGAATCACCATTCCGCTGGCAATGATACCTTTAAGAGCTAAAGACCCAGTGCCGTGGATTATCGGTCTTTTAATTTGCGACAATTTCTCGGTTTTGGTCGATTCATAGTCATCAAAGCTAGGCTCCAGTTTTTCTATGGCCTGTTTAATCAGCTGTTCATTAGTTTCATTCACGTCCATAATAACTTCGGGCTCCGCATCTATGATATCAGTGGTTGGTTCAGGCTGTAATTCCATGATTTTTTGATTTTTAGTTCTTATGGCACAGTTTTTAGCTTTGTAAATGATAAGCTTCGGCCATTAGAATTTTGATATCTTGTTCGACTGGTCGTAATTTGTAAGTATTTACGAGCAAAGGCTGGTCTGTTGTTATGGGTTTTATTCTTCTGTAACAGTTCTCTAATGCTTGCTCGGTTGTCTTTTTTGTCCAGATAGACTTTTTCACTTCTGATGACCATGTTATAGGCAACATGCTTTATCCAATCCGGAGGTATGGCTCTCATATATTTATCCTTAGGCCAATCATTCAGCCAAGTTAATCTATACCTATCAAGCGCATCTACAGTTTTTAATAAATCAACCAATAATCTATTCTTTCTATATTCTGTGTATTGCCCAGTGCTCATCTCTGCATAGGGGATTTCATGAAATTCAATTGCTTGACAAACCTTTAATAAATAGTTGTCGTCTAGCACCGTGCCAAAAGTATGGTTCACAAGTTCGAGATTGTTTTTTAGCCATTGGCCCGACCTTAGTCCATGGCCAGAGTCACCTTCGTCTTTCATTCTTCTGACGTCATGCAGTACAGAACCAACCATTAATGCCTGTCTGTCTACATTATTCAATCCAAAGTAGCGGCTAAGATTAACTGCGTATATAACACTACGCATCATATGTCTTACACCGTGGATTGAATTTATGATTCTTTTTTCCAAAAACCAATCTTCTGGTATTTTGAAGTTTTCAATGGTCTCAATGTCTATATAGTGGGGTTCTTGTTTGAAAATCGGCTTATTGTTTTTTATCAACTCCAGACCCGCCCAGTCCATGTAACGAAAATCTGGATTAGCAACTCCACGATTTGTTAGTGAGCCTGGTTTTGTTCTAGTAAGCGAATTGCTCGGTTTAGTTCTTTGCATTTTGTATTTTTAAATTTTCTATTACTAATGTAGCATTATTTGTGCATTTTGTCAATGTTGTTATGTAGTTTTTATAACAAAAATAGGACACTTTAGCCCTTAGGTGTTTGATGTCTCATTTGTCTCACTTTAACCTGTAAATGTCCGTGACTTGTATGCTGAGCCAAACCAAGCAGCCAAAACTAGTGACCTAGGTCCCTGACCTATCACTCCTTTGGCCTCTTGGTGCAGTAGCTTTAGATGCTAGTTGAGAAAACGTATCTATTTGCGAATTATACACTTTACATTGTATATACAATTGTATATACTTGTACTTGGAGGATTATTATGAAAACTACCACTAAAGTTAAGAAATGGGGTAACAGCTTAGCGATTCGCATTCCACAAGCCGTAGTCCAAGATTTAGGGCTATCAAGTGACAGCCAGCTTCAGTTAGACAGCAATGGTAAAAGCGTAACTCTCAAGCCAAAAGCTTATAAAGCTAAGGAACTAGACTTTGAGAGGCTTTTGGAGGGAATTAACCCGGAAAATATTCACCTCGAAGTAGATTGGGGACAGCCGGTTGGTAAAGAAATATGGTAGCTTATGTGCCAGACAAAGGTGATGTTGTCTGGATCAACCTATCACCAACCAGGGGACATGAGCAAGCTGGTGTGAGACCAGCACTTGTATTATCACCTCGCGCATACAACGCCAAGAGCGGGCTAATGGTGTCGTGTCCAATAACTTCAAAAATTAAGGGCTATCCATTTGAGGTTCGGATTCAGGCGAAGAAGATTAATGGCGTGATTATTACTGATCAACTCAAGAATCTTGACTGGAAAGCACGAAAAGCATCATTCGTAGAAAAGGCTCCTAGGATTGTTGTTGCTCAAACGCAGGAACTCATCAAGGCATTGGTACTGAGTTAACTGCAACCATGGGACAATCCTTTGATGGACGATAATTCAACTTATATCATACATAGAAGTTAATCTCAAAAAATGAGACACATTTGCCCTTAGGCGTTTGGTGTCTCATTTGTCTCACTTTACCCTGTAAATATCCGTGACCTGTATGCTGAGCCGAGTAGCGCTGGAAAAGCATCACCAAATATTTATATTTCTTTCCCTGTTTTTGTGCTCTTAACTTTGTCAAAGAATACTTTTGCTTTTTTAAAACTTATTTTGTCCGTTAGAAAAGAATCAACCATAAGCTCTACGCTAAGTCTTTTGTAAAAAAGCATTCCCCTCTCTATTAGATTACTATCCTTAGGACCGGAGTAAACTTCGTAAATTTGTCTAACAAAATCATCGCCATATTCAAAAAACCTAGCAAAATCGTGAGCGGGGTCACCTAAAAAACGATCACTAAAGTCTATTATGCCGATAGAATCATTCTTGTCGTTCCAAAGTATATTTGATCCTTGTAAATCATCATGCACTAATACAAGAGGTGTATTTTTGCTGTGGACAACCTCAACTTCGTGCAAGATACTTAGTGCTAAATTATAGTCCTTGTCTGATAGTGTGTCCTGAAGAAATTTTTCCACCCGGCACTTAAGCTTACCCATATCATCTTGGAACTTTTCTGGTATTAAATGATATGGCTTCAATTTGCTTTTTGGAATCGTATGTAATGTAGTTAAAAAATCAGCTAATTGACTTACTATGCTTTGTTGTTGTTTCTTTGATATTTTAGACAAAAGATCTGCTCTTAGCTCTTTACCTGTGATAAACGCACATCCACCAAATGACCTATCACTAGCAATAAAGTGATATGTAGGCACCTCTACTCCACAGTTTGATGCAATTAATATGAGTAAATCAGGCTCATTTTTAAATATTTCTAAATACTCCGAGGAGTTGGGGAACCTGAAAACATACTTGTCGTCTAAGATAATAACTTCGTGATCCCAGCCGTGATTTAGAAATTTAAAATTATCCCAAGATAATTCAGGAAATTCTGCCGAAATACGATTGAGTAGAATTTTCGGATCTTTAGTCTCAAGATCTCTTATTGTTGGCATAAAAAAAGAATAACAAAAAAATAGCTTTTACGTATGTCCTTCTAAGTGGTTAAAACTGTAAATACCTTAGTTCTAACATGCAAACATTGGCGAGCCAGACCAAGCAGAGAAAAACGCAGACCTAGTTCCTAGACCTGTCTCTAACTTCTCTCCTTGGTCATCCAAGAAAGATATATAGCAATTACAAGTTACAATGTTGGGACTGCCAGACTGTGTCCTCCAAAGCTTTTGGCGTCGGAGGGAATGGAGATTTTTGATTTATTACTACTGTAATTTAATTCTAGTCCATCGCCTCTCTTCTTGAATAAGCAAACACTCCAAAAACAGACCTGTTTCCTAGACCTATAATCTCACGCCAACAGAGGTAATCGTAAAGAAAATATGCTATAATATAGCTATGCAAAACATCGATGAAATTAGTAAACAAAGAGCCTTAAAACTTTTTGACAGTACCGATTTGTCATCTTTTGAAATCGGCACAACTAAAGGCTTACAGCAAATTCACGAATATCTTTTTGGCGGTCTATATGATTTCGCAGGCAAAATTCGCTCAAAAAACATTAGCAAAGGTGGCTTTACATTTGCATCCGCTATTTATTTGGAAAGTGGCCTGTCAGAGATAGAAAAAATACCCGAAACAACTTTTGAGGAAATCGTCAAAAAGTATGTCGAGATGAATATTGCTCACCCATTCATGGAGGGCAATGGTCGTAGTACGCGTATTTGGTTGGATTTAATTCTAAAGAAAAATTTAAAACAATGCGTAGATTGGCAAAAAATTGACAAGAACGACTATCTTAATGCTATGGAGCGCAGCCCGGTAAACGACCTTGAATTACGTGAGCTTTTACGCACAACGCTGACTAGCAAAATAAACGATCGCGACGTGTTCATGAAAGGCGTAGATCAGTCGTATTACTACGAAGATCCCGACAACTATAAGGGCTAATTATGAGCACGTACGTCAACAAAGCGATCAACCCTAAAACCATGAAAATCCAAGAAGCATGGTTCATAGATGATTTTTATGGACAGCATCAATATGGCGTAGCGTTTCGCAAAGACGGTGATAATGCGGTATTTAACACCAACAAAATAGAGCGCGACGAATATGACATATATCCAATTTTTCAAGTAGAAGTACCTAAAGCTAAAGAAACTTGATAAATAAAAGACACAAGCTATTATAAAGCGAGTCAAAAATCTGGAGGTAATTATGCTTGGTTCGAATCCAGTCTCCGGAGCCAAACCAAGCAGCCAAAATGAGTGACCGAGGTTCCCTGACCTACCACTCCTTTGGTCTCTTGGTACAGGAGCTTAAGACGCTGTGTGAATAAATACGCCAAAGATATTGGAACCGTCAGAAATGGCGGTTTTTGATTTTCTTCCCTGTAACTTAGTCCCAAAGTCAATTTTAAATTCCCAATGCTAACTAAGCACTTAATTCAGTGCCGTAACACTTTGTTAAATTCAGTTTAAAGATCCAGGAGTTTTTTAATAGCTTGTTTTATATTATCCTTGTCAGACTCACTTAAAATTCCAAGTTTGTTAGTCAAATCTGATCGTAGGATGGTTGTGAGACGATAAACTCGGGCAACCGAAGGTTTTACTAAACCCGCTTGATGCCAATCATGTAGTTGTACTTCAGCTGACTCTTGTTTATGTTTTGATGATACAGGTATGACTGTGATTGTGTTATGTTGACCATATGGCTTGCTTACAACAATAATCGGTCGAATTTTATCTTTGTTAATGTCTAGAAAAGGGAACCTAGCGGTATACACCTCAAATAGCAAGACCCGACTCATTAGAAGTGCACTTTCTTGCCCATATTTACCGTATATATGTCTTCAGCCGGATCGCTTAAGTAATCATCTCCAACCGAATATGCTGAAACCTTGCGAATTTCCTCGCGTTCAGTATACGGTCGTTCGGCTTTATCACCTTCCCTAACAATTTTGGATAAGCCAAGCTTTAGGATCTCTGGGTCTGATAGTGTTGGGTAAAGTCTTTTAGCTCGAGTTAGTGCTCGACTAATATCTTCCGTAACCGACAATCTTATGGCTGTATAATTTGATTTACTCATACACAGAATTATATAGCAGTTATTGTAAAATATCAACAGTTTCTGTAATATATTAGAGATTGATTGATATTCTGCATTAGATAGCGAACTTACTCAAAATGAAGTTGACCGTGCAAACGAGATGGGTCCAGAGTTTTCAAGTACAATCGCCGTTGACCGTGCAAACGACAATATACTAGGTCGACAATAATTTCTTTATATTGACTAAACTTTGCTTATCGTAATTTATACTTGCAGTTCGCAACTCGTCTGCTAGCGTGAGCCAAACCAAGCAGCCAAAACGAGTGACCGAGGTCCCTGACCTATCACTCCTTTGGCCACTTGGTGTAAGAGCTTAAGATGCTAAATGACTACAGCTCTATCTCTCCCCATTCACCAACGCCTCCAGAAAAAGAAGAGTATGCATCTTCATCTTCCTCTCCATTGCCATAGGCGTAAACAACGTGGAATATTAACGACCCGTCAGACCTTTGATTTACTCTCATACTCCCTACCGCGGTGTCTACGTTGGGTGCGATTACTTGGCCTTGAAACTCATTTGAAATTATTTGAGCAATACCATTTTTGGCTCCAGTAGAACACGAGTTTAAAATAAGTGTGGCTCCTTCTGCGAAAAATAAACCGTCTAAAGCTCTTTTTGTACCCGATCCAGTCAAATCATCTAACATTAATTTTTGTTTAGTATCATTTTTGTCTGTACCGAAAAATATTGAGTCTTTGCTACCGTGTGCATCTATAATTGCAAATGATAGTTTATGTTTAGATCCGTATTTATTTTTGAATTTTAATAACTGCTTTGCCAAGTCGCTCTTTCCACCAACCTCAGAGATCCGAAGATTTATACCAATTTCTCTTAGCTGTTCATAAAGTTTCGCATAAATATCTCGATGCTCGTGCATAGTCCCACCACCATACTCTTTTTTTCTATCAATTCTTGGTTCTACCAAGATACCGTAGGGACTTTCTAAATCGTCCTTAAGCAAATACTGATCTAGCAGCAATTGAGCGGGATAACGACCATAATCAATCACACCATGTTCCTGCTCTAGAAATTCAGAGATACCCGGTATTTCGTTCTCTATTTGTTTTAAGCAGTTTATATTGGCTTTAATGTCATCTTCATGTCTACCCAGATCTTTATAAAATGCTTGTAAATAAATAATCCTATCTTGGATGTTAACTATATCGAATAAATTTATTTCACTGTCTAATGTGATACCTGTAGACTCAACAACGGCGTGACTCAAATTGGCAATACTCTGTTCAGAGTTGTAATCGTCAATTATTTCTATAGTGTCTGTGTCAAATTCTTTAGTCATATTTTGTTTTTGATTTATCATCTATTAACATAGCATAATGTGTGCATTTAGTCAATGTTGTGGCATGGTTTTTGTGACAAAAATGAGACACTTTTGCCCTTTAAGCGTTTGGTGTCTCATTTGTCTCACTTTACCCTGTAAATGTCCGTGACCTGTATGCTGAGCCAAACCAAGCAGCTAAAACGAGTGGCCGAGATCCCTTACCTGTCCCTCCTTTGGCCTCTTGGTGCAGGAGCTTGAGATACCGGATCAACTATGGGGTTCTATTTTCTTATATATTACTTATTTGACACTTTTTTGCCATCGAAATATCTAACGGCTACATCTCCTTTTCCAGATTGATAACCGACTTTAAATTGCAATTTCTTATCATCTTTCCTAATTACTTCTATATTATTTGGGTATGTTGCAATACTGGGGGCAATAACAGTGCCGTGCGTGATTCCAGAAATATTTTGTGCAATACCATCTTCTGCTCCCGTTAAACAAGATAATAGTACTACGGTTGGTTGCTCATCATAAAATTCGCCACTTAGCCCTCTTTGAATACCGCCACCACCTAAATCGTCTGTTCGAAGACGATGTTCTTCGTAATCAACTCGATTTCCAAATTCTATTAAATCTTTGCTACCATGACCACCAAATATAGCAAACGAAATTTTCTGTTTTTGTCCATAATGTTTAGCAAATCTTAGCAAATTTTTGGCATAGCCCAATTTTCCACTAATTTCGCATATTCTTAGATTGTAGCCAAGTGCTTTTAGTTGTTCATAAAACCTTTCTAAAACAATAGGATGACTATGAAATGCATCTTCACAGATGCCTGTACCATTAACATGGTCCTTTCTAGGAAAAACTAGTATCCCATACGGACTATCTACATCATCTTTAAGCAAGTACTGATCTAATAATAGCTGCTTTGGGTAGCGCCCAAAGTCAATAATACCTAGTTTTTCCTCTAGAAATTTGGTTATTTCTGGGATTTCAGATTCTAACTCAAAGAACATATTTAAATTCATTTTTATTGATGTATACTTCCTATTTTGTTCTTTGTACAGGGTCAACAAACGTGTTAACTTTTCAGTGTATTTGTCGCCATTTCTTTGTTCAAAATATTCAATACCCTTTTTAAAAATCGCATCTGTTTTGCAAGCCATAACAGGGTACGAGTTCCAACCACAGTTCGATCCTTGAGTAGAACGTATGTATAGTTCATTTAATGCCAATCCGTTTGGATAATCATCAATATCAAGTTCGTATAACAAATTGTCGCCTGGATGGATCAATGAAGGTGTAAAAAAAGTACTGCTTGCTTCAAGATACTCATTTAACCTTTCTGGATTGGTGCCAACATCTTCTTCAATGATTGCCTCTAGCCCTTTGAGAATATCTCCATATCCATGATCGCAATCAGGTATAACAAGTGAATCATAGTCCATCTTGGTAAAATCTAAAGATTTACCGGTTTTTAGAATTCCATCTAAAAATTTGGGATCGTTTTTATACTTTAAGACAACACTCAAATATGTCTTGGAAATTTTTCCTAAATCAGACACTTCCAATATGGCCTTCTGGAAATCTTTATTTGTGCAACTTAAATCAGCATGACCATCACAAAGCATATTTGCAATAAATTCGGATCCTTCCTGCTTCATCTCCCCTTCAGCGGTAACGCGTACCAACCAATTATCTGTATCAATATCTTCATTCAAAATTATTTCTGGATGTGACTTTACACATTTCAAAGCCAACATCGCAATATCAGGGTTATATTTCTCACCCGGCATGATAGCCATGTCAATTTGTTTTGCAATTAACATTATTTCTGATTCAGTTAATTTCTCACTATCAAGTAGCCGCTTTGCTTCGTTGGTTAGTCTATCAGCGCAATCACTGCGAAGTGTTATCCACATCTTTCTAATATTACTGAGAGATGTTGCATCATCGTTGTACGCTGGAATTAAGTTGTATCGCAAGAAAACTAAATCGTAATAGTTGAAGTCCTGTTCTAATCCCCCAAATGCTTGCCTTATTTGGTCTATTGTTACTCCCTCTAAGCTTAGGTTGCCAATATCTCCAAAAGTGTTACTAATGTTTTGTGTCAATCGTTTCACCATTGCTACCACTTCTTCTTTATCGGATTGGTTTACGTCTCCAAAATGTTGGCCGACCATCAAGTCTCCGTCCTCACCTCTTTGAAACATTGACGATTGTTCCGATTCCTGGACTTCGGAGTCAAAGTCCAGCTCATCAATTTCGGTTGCATCTGTCTCTTATACACATCTCCGAGCCCAC
>CAZIHK010000068.1:0-3397 GCA_964539035.1 uncultured Candidatus Saccharibacteria bacterium
TTCATATTATCCCCGAACAACCAGCGGTAGAGATGAGACTCTGGTACCACAATAAACTGCTCAGAGCTTACCGGATACAGAGATAATGTTGCACTGCAGTTTTAACTTTGTGCTACTGCATTTTTAAAGTTGGGTTAACAGCTTTTTTAGCTTATTGGCTATCAGTAACAGACTGGGCAATAAGGTGTTCCAACTACGGGTAACATAGTTCACCAAAGAGATTTGGTTTATTATGACATCTCTTGCACCGCTATGCCTAAAATGTTAGTCCCAGTGTGGGCGTTTAGTACATAGCATTGTTTGCTCTTAGTTTCTTCTTGAATATCAAAATACTCATGAGCTCGATTGTAAAGATATGTAACGTGCTCATCCTTGGATTCAAATTGTACAAATGAGGCTCGAACTGCACTTTTGCCGACTTGCTGGTAAATGTATTCTAGTGAGTGTTCTATTGCGTTTTCCCAGCCTTTAATTTTTTTCTTATCTAATGGATCCAGTACTCCATCCCGAATTGTAAGGATTGGTTTAATGCCAAGTATACCTCCTACCATATGTTGGGCTCTTCCAATGCGCCCACCTTTTCGGAGTTGCTTCAAATCACTAACTATTTCAATAGCGTGTATCGGGTGATCATCACTTTCCACAGTTTCTTTAATCTCATCAATACTAAGCCCATCTTTAGCTAGTTTTTCTGCTTCTAAGACTTTCATGCCTTGTACCATGGAAACAGAATTTATGTATTCAGCAATTTTCACAGGTATTTCATAGTAGCCCTTGGTAACCCGCTCTTGCATAAATAGATCAATTGCCTGTTCGGCGGACTTAATAGAGCCACTTAATTCTCGGCTCATTGGTACAGCTAGTATTGCAGTAGCCCCTAATTTTGCCGCTTTTTTGTAAGCCGTTAAATACTCCCCTACATTAGGTTGCGCAGTAGATACATCTATACCCCGGTTTTTAAGATTTTGTAAAAATTTTTGTTTATCATCGGTGCTAACAACTGGTAAATCTAAGAACCCTTTAAGCAGCTCTTTGTCTGACATTGTTGGATCATCGCAATAATGTTTGTTTTTATTGTATTCGATATGAAATGCTACTTCGATACGGTTATCGGCATCTTCTAATCTTTTTGCTTCTGGCAAGCTAGCACCACTGTCGTTAATTACAAAAACATTATGTTTCATTGACTGTCATCCTGTATGAAATTACATTAAAGCAGATATTCAAATACTATGCAATATCTACTGGCTATTGACAAGTATGCTACTAATTGATAAAATGAGACTTGTAAGTGGGGGGTGACCACTTTGAACATTAGATAATATTAATAGTGTATTAGTAGTGCACATGATGATCCCTAGTGGCTTAAATTGGTCGCTTTGCGCTAGGGGGAGTGAATAGCGAAACCGGGCATTAATTTAAGTAGTTATTTAACCCGGTCTTAAACGACTGGGTTTTTGTTTATTTAGCACTGCTATTTACACCGCCTTACATAAGGAGGTGCAATGATGTACGCCGTTTTCGAGGCAGATAACCAGTTGCCTCACCAAGAAATAGGCTTAAATCAAAACAAACACTACCAAAAAACACTATTAAAAAATGTTGCCGGATTTATATTTAAATTCAGGCTATTAATAAGCGTGGTGTCTTTTTGTGGGATAATACTCAGCCCACAATTATCTTTATTAGCACAAGCTCCCCGCAACGGTACTGTTAATCAGTCTGTAAACTCTACGACAGTCACCAGAACATCAGCCGAAAATTATTATCTTAAAGCAATAAATGATTTACGAATTAGCAAAGAGTTACCTGTACTAGTCATAGATAGCAGATTAAGTAGTTCTGCCAACCAAAAAGGTATTGATATGTCTAATTCAAATTATTGGGGCCACTATGCGCCAATGGGTAAAAGCTTTGCAGATTTTATATGGCAAGTGTCACCGAATGCAGAAACTGTAGGAGAAAATTTAGCTAAATGTTATTCTTCGCAACAATCTGCTTTTGAAGCCCTAATTGCCAGCCCCACGCATTACGCAATTATGGTAGGCAATTTTACTAATTTTGGTGTTTCTGAGGTGGTGGACAAAAATAGTGGATGTATAAATACGATAATGCATTTTGCCCAATACGGGTAAATCTTTTTTAATTGACTGTTTAACCTTAAAAGACGATAGTATTAGCATAGTTTGTTATACGATATTCGGAGCCAAATGGCACAATGAAACACTTCTGGGTTCCTGAATGCGTTAACTGAAAGAGGCTAAATATTATATGACTTCTAGCCCCCTGCCCGAGCGGTTAAGGCCAACAAAAATTAGTGATGTAATAGGTCAAGAACACTTGCTTGGCCAGGGTGAGTTGTTGCAGCAAATAATAAAAAACAAAAAACCTGTTAGTTTAATCATGTGGGGGCCACCTGGTAGCGGCAAAACAACTTTAGCCAGAATTATTGCCAATGAATCACAAGCTGATTTTATAGAAATTAGCGCAGTAGCCTCCGGGATAGCTGATGTAAAACTAGTAATTAAACGTGCTGAACAAAATAAAAGACTAGGTATGAATACGCTACTGTTTGTAGACGAAATACATCGTTTCAATAAAGCTCAGCAAGATGCATTTTTGCCCCATGTTGAAAGTGGATTAATAGTATTGATTGGTGCTACCACCGAGAATCCGAGTTTTGAGGTGATCACACCCCTTCTTTCTAGGAGTCGTGTTTTAGTCCTGGAGCCACTGAGCATTAAAGATATTGTAAAAATATTAAAACGAGCTCTAAAAGTTTTAAAGGCCTCAAACAGGCTTAGTAATAAATCGTTAGAATATATTGCGACATTATCTGGCGGTGATGCTAGGGTGGCGTTGAGCACTTTAGAACTTAGCCTAGATCTAGCCAAAGATAAAGTCGAAATAAAAACTATTAAAACGGCTGCTCAGGCTAAAATACCAGCTTACGACAAGGGTGGCGAAAAACATTTTAATACCATAAGTGCCTTTATAAAAAGTTTGCGTGGATCTGATGCTAACGCAGCACTTTACTACATGGCGCGCATGTTAAATTCTGGTGAAGATCCAAAATTTATCGCTCGTCGTATGGTAATTTTTGCTAGCGAAGATATTGGTATAGCTTCTAGCCCTGCCCTAAACTTGGCAGTCAGTACTTTTTTGGCGGTAGAACGGGTGGGTATGCCTGAATGTGCTTACAATTTATTTCACTGCGCAATTGTGTTAGCCGGTGCTAAAAAATCTCGCGTTGTTGCACATGCTATGCAAAAAGCTTTTGAAGCATCTAAACAATACTCTGATTTACAGGTACCGATTCATTTAAGAAACGCACCAACTAAACTCATGAAAAGTCTGGGTTATGGTCAAGATTATAGATGGGAAGTCGATTTTCAAC
>CAZIHK010000069.1:0-15253 GCA_964539035.1 uncultured Candidatus Saccharibacteria bacterium
ATACAATACAAATACGGACAGCGTGTAGCTCTCATATATTTCTCCTTAATTAGTTTTGCAACGTTAAGGATATATGATCTGAACTGCTGTCCGTATTTAGTTTTTAAGCTTTAGCACCAACCCGAATTTGGTCTTAAGCCAATTTATGCTATTATGTAATCATATCAATCGATTCTAAAAAGGATATAAAAAGTGAATATAACAAAAAATAAATTGCAGCAAGGATTTGCTGTAATTGAACTAGCTATTTTTGTGGTTGTAATAACAGCTATTAGCGGTATTGGCTACTGGGCTGTAAGTAAATCAAAGGCAGCGGTTACCGCCAACTCAGATATTGCCAGTATCACTCCTAGTAGTGGTCCAATAGGCACACAGATAAAATTTAAGCCTAAAACTAAATATGCTGGTCATTACGCTGTGAATGTCAAGAAAGTCGGTGGTGATTCATGGCGAACAAATGTTGTCAGGCTAAAGGCTTCTTCCGACGGCCAATCATTGACTAAAGAAGACGATACTTTTTGGACTTTCCCAGCATACCCCTGTACTAGAGACTCTAGTGGAACCCCAGAAGCTATTTGTGCTGCCAGTGCCGCTGCCGATGACAACAGTGGCTTTAAAGCTTTCCCTAATTCGTCTTGGTATATTTCGCTAACTGATTCTACAAACGCTACAGGCAACCCCATTACTGGCAATACTGACAAGATGTTTTCAGTAACTGAATTAGCTACACCAACTGCGATTGTGTCTCCGACACCTACAACTATAAATGATGTTCATCCCTCTATATCCGGTATATCCCCACAAATTGCCAAATTAGGGCAAACAATAACCATTAATAAAGGCACAACTAAGTTCAAATCTGGTCGCTATCTTATCTACTTTCACTTACCAAATGATGCTGCCAATAAAATTCCTATTGGTGATATCCAAAATAGTGATGCCACTGGGTCCACCTTGACCTTTGTATTGCCTACAGACAATGCCGCTATCCAATACAGTTCAGATACTCTGGGCTCATTGCAAGTAAAAGATTCCGACAACCTATATAGCAACTCTTATGTATTTACTATTAAAGCTGAAACTGTTACCTCAACACCAATGCCTACTTCCACTCCATCTCCAACATCTAGCACTACGCCATTACCTGCCGCAACGGCAAAGCCAACGATCACAGTCACCCCTAACCCTACTTACTCTCCAGACATAGGTAGCATATCTCCAATCTCAGGACCAATTGGTACTAAGTTAAAGATTAATGCTGCTAAAAAATTTAGTGGGCACTACCAATTAAACCTCAAACAGGTGGGTGGTAACCTTTTTAGAGCTAATGTTGTCAGGTTAAAAGCTACAGATGATGGTAAATCTCTGACCAATGAAGATGGCAGTCTCTGGATATTCCCAGCTTATCCATGCGCTAGAGATGCTAGCGGTAAGCCAGACGCAGTCTGTGCCAATAGTGCGGTAACCGATGACGGTAGTGGTTTTAAGGCGGTACCAGGTTCTAAGTGGGATCTGTCATTAACGGATGCAAACAATCCAACCGGAACTCCAATAACTGGCACCAAAACTGCTCGCTTTACGGTAACCGATCCAGCATCAGTTACACCCTCGCCCGGTGTATCACCAACGCCAGTAGTTACTCCAACTCCTAGCCAGCCATGGTATTGCCGTTACTTTAAGCTTTATTGTCCAGCTACACCCACGCCTACACCATCACCCACACCATCACCCACACCAAGAACAACCACCCCAACTCCTTCTCCATCACCCACACCAAAGCCAGAGCAAGGCAAATCCATTTTGTGCACTATTACCTTTGGGCTGTTAGGGTGTGATGAGGCGGAGCCTGCATCAGTAGACCCATTGGCTAGTAGTGGCAAAGAAATGTCAACCTCGTCCTTGGACAAGATTTGTAGTGATATATTAAATGACTCTAATCTTAAAGCGGGTTTCAAAAATAATATGCGCTATTTTGCTTGTAAACAAGTTTTCAATAGAACAAAAGATGCAGATGGCAACCCGACAAATTGCGAAGTAGATCAGACTGAAGGCAATAAAGGTGAATATAAATACAACAATAAAACGATACATAATGCACTCTATGCATATCAAACCAGTAGTAATTTAAAATGGAAATGCAAAAATCAACCATGGTGTGCAGCATTCGCTTCATATATACATCATCAAGCTTTTAATGGGTCGAAATACGATAAATCTGGTAGCTGTAATGTTGGGGAGCTTAAAGACCAATATCCCAATCAGTCGCATACTATTAATAGGTATGCAAGTACTCCAATAGTGCCAAAGCCCGGGGACATAGTAGGATATGATTACGGCCCAAACAGGGGACACGTTGGAGTATTAGTTGATATTAAGGGTGGGATAGATGGTGACTATTACACCGTTGAAGGCAATGGTGGTGGCAAGCAGTGTGTCAGGGTCTATAAAAAGTCTTTATCTGATTGGCAGTTCTTTATAAACTCACCCAACACCGTAAACTAGACTAAATAATGCAAACTTAAGACTTCAATTTGATTTTAAAAGGATTATACAAATGATTAAAATAAAAAAAATGCAGCAGGGCTTTGCTGTGGTCGAACTAGCTATTTTTGTGGTAGTAATAGTAGCCGTTGCAGGTATTGGTTATTGGGCTCTAAAAAGCTCAAAAGCTGTATCAAGTCTTACGGACTCACAAATAATACAAAGTATAAGCTATAGGACATTTCGTGGAGGTTTTTGGTCTTTGGTTCGGCTGTAAAGGTACCATTCAACTAAGCGTTGTTGGTGTAGTTGGCTAAGCCCTCGATGTAGCTTTAACTTTTCTTTTAGTTGGGAATTAATACCACCCTCAACATAGTTGGTAGTCCTGGGTATCGGTTTAGCAGTAAGCGATGTATCAAGGTAAGTGAATAGCTGATCATCTTTTAGGAGTTTCTCTAGTTGTTTGTAGGCCGAACGCAAGCCTCTGTGGGTATACCACCACTTGCGTTGACCGGATTGTGGATTAGCTAGATAGGTTCGTTCTCGTATAAAACTACCGTAGCGTTGATCCCAATCCTTGAGCAGCTCCTGCCACTGCTTTACTAGCTCTTTGGTCTTAATGCCCCTCAATAGTATTCTCGACAGAAGAAGTAACTCACGACCAGCTTCAGTTTGAGGATGCAAGGTTAGCTTAACTCGAATGTTCTGCCAAACATAGAAGACACAACGCTGGATATGTGCTTTGGGCCAACAACGAGCAATAGCCAGCAGGATACCTTTTTGTCCATCACAAACCACTACAGTTGGCGATGGTATCTTCTGGAGTAGTTCCTCCCACGTGCAACTGGACTCCCATCCTGCCCAGTGCCAGGCTATAACAGCTTCAGGTGTCCGAGCAATCAAGCAGACTAAGTTACCAACCCGAGTGGCATCAATTAGAATTATGGGATATATCTCACCACTCAGAAGGGGTTTTGGTATAACCTGCCAGCACCAGGAGATGTGACGACGCCAAGTTCGATCAGAACTGACATCAAGTTCAGTCTGGGACTTCTTGCCGAGCAACCAAGTAACAAAGCGTTCCAGTATAAATGCCCGAGTAAGGTCTTGTCGTGGTTTGGTGGCGCTGCTACTACAGCGCGGACAGAACCAACGCTGGGTACCAGCTGTTGTTAATCCACGTTTTTGTAGCTTAGTTGAGCAGGTGCTACAGTACCTAAATCCTCGTTGTTTCATACATAAGTAATGTCATAAGACATTACTTATTGCTCATTAACAGAGAATGAATGGCTTAAAAACCTCCACGTTTTGGCCAGTTAGTCCAAAGTATGAAGTCAACAGTTGATTCTTCCTCGGGTGAGCAATTTACAGCAGCAGAAAAAGTGGAATTTAATAATGAGATTTTAGCTTCTAGTCGTACGGCATCAGCAACTTTAGGAGATAAAATGATTTCTAAAGCTAATTTAGAGCTCGTAAGACCTGTATGCGAAAACGGAGGTGGTGATGCTGCCGGTGGTAGAATCGCAGTATATCAAAACTATGTTGGACCTGACAGATGTAAAAACGCTGCATGGTGTGCTTCTTTTGTTTCATATATACACAACCAAGCAACAGGTAATAACGGTGTAAGGGAATGTTACGTGCCGTGGTTGCCTAAGCAAGGTGGTAGTAAGCCTCAGATGATTGACAATAGCCACAAACCACAGAAAGGTGACATCGTAATCAATAGAAGCAATGGGCATACAGGTGCATATGTTAAATCAAAAGTTATTAACAACGTTACAAAGTATTATTCCATAGAGGGCAATCATCACGGCTCAGATAATCCAAAAGTCTGCGTAATGCAGGTAAAGCGAAACGCTAGCTATTGGGGCTCATACATTAGACCCTAACAATGTTAAATCGAACATTATTCGCGTTGCTTAAGGTACAATATTAAGCATGGTAACAGTATCTAACAATAAATGGCAAAAATATCTCGCAGTTACGATAGTGGTAATAGCGATTATAGGTTTAGGCAAACTCATGTGGCTAGATCAAATATACTTAAAGCCACAAAACGTGTTTTGGGGGATGATTAATCAAAACTTGCAAACTGGCTCAATTACAAAAACCGTTGTCCAAAAAAATAACGATTTGCAGAGTATCCAACAAGTTACCAGTATCCAGTATAAAAGTGAAATATATGCTCGTACAGTTGTAACAATTCAAGATAAAACCAAAGGTAATGAGAGCCTAATAATCACCGACACGTACGGCACGCCGACCCAGGACTTTTTAAAGTATAAAACCATAAAATCAGCGGGTAATAACACTCCTAAAAACGTAGAAGGTGTTTGGTCTGTCAATACTGCCAGCAGCCAACAACAAGTGCAAATACTATCTGACGCAATATTATCTAGCCCACTAATATTTGGTTACTTAAATAGCAATAAACGTACAGATTTAATTAATCAAATGCATTTTAATAGTGTTTTTAACATCGATTACAGCGCAGTCAATAAAAACGATAAAGTTGATGGTAAAAAGGCCTATTCTTATAAACTTACGATTGATTTAGCCAAATATATGTCTGTATATCGTAATTATTTATCAATGATAGGCCAGGGTAATTTAGCCGGCCAGCTTGGTCAGCCACAAGCTGGGGCTACCTATAAGGCCACGCTTTATGTGAATGCCTTAAACAGGCAACCTCTAAGATTAGTGCCAGAAGGCGTAACGACTGGTGAAGGCTTCAGTAATATTGATTCAAATAATATTACTAAACCGCCCAAAGATGCAAAACTATCAATTTTGCAGTTGCAAAATCGTTTATCTAATCAACCTTAAAGCATGAAGATAAATTTGTTTATAAAGCAAAAGCTTACAAATATATTTACTGCCCAGATGCAGAAAATAATTTCAAAGCATAACCCAAAAATTGTAGCAGTAGCCGGGAGTGTAGGTAAAACAACCACAAAACTTGCTATTGCAACTGTATTGTCAAAAGGTTTTAGAGTCCAATATCAAGATGGCAATTACAACACACCAATAAGTATCCCATTTATTTTTACCGGTCAAGTTATGCCATCGCTACATAATCCATTTTCTTGGTTCAGAGCTTGGCTAAAAGGCCAAAAAGTCTTAAAAAAACCATATCTATACGATGTTGTGGTAGTGGAGCTTGGTATAGATGCACCAGGCGATATGCAAGCATTCAGCAAAACACTTCATCCGAATATTTCAGTATTAACTGCGGTTTGCGAAGAACATATGGAATTTTTTAAAACCTTAGATGCTGTTGCAAAAGAGGAATTGTTAATTGCAGATTTTAGTAGCCTATTCATCTTCAACGAAGAAGATGTTGCAAAAAAATATTTAGATAAATATACCAACAGTGGTAGCTCGGTAAAATCATATGGCATAACAAACGGCCAGTATACAATTAAATCTATCCAAAAAAATGATAGCTTTTATATTGATACAGAAACCAGCAAGGGTAAGATAAATAATGCCAAAATCAAAAGTTTAGTCCCAACAAATTTAAAGTCAATTGCAGCAGCGGTAGCGGTTGCCGATACTTTAGGTTTGGATAACAGCCAAATTAAAAAAGGCATTAGCTTGATAGATGCAATCGCTGGCCGAATGCAGATGTTAAATGGTATCAAAAATTCTTTAATTATTGATGATAGCTATAACTCCAGTCCACTTGCAGCTGAGGCGGCATTAGAATGTCTGTTTGCAATTAAGGGCAAACCAAATATGCAGAAGATTGCCATACTTGGTTCTATGAATGAGTTAGGCAGATATTCAAAAGAAGCTCATCAGCGAGTTGGCGATTACTGTTCACCCCAAAAGATGGACTTACTAATTACAATCGGTAAACAAGCCAATGACTATCTTGCTCCAATAGCAGGTAACAAAGGTTTGAGAGTAATCAAATGCAATAGCCCCTATCAAGCAGCAAATGTAGCATTAAAAGAGCTTAAAGATGGTGCAGCAATATTGGCTAAGGGCTCTCAAAACAGAGTTTTCGCCGAAGAAGCTATAAAGCCGTTGTTAGCCAATCCGGACGATGTTAGTAAATTAGTTCGCCAAAGCAGTTTTTGGCTCAAAAAAAAGCAAGCTCAATTTAAAGACTCAGCTTAGTTTATATATTTCTTATTAACCTATGTATAATAAAAACCAAATGAAGCGCTACAATCCAAAATATATTGAGCCTAAATGGCAGCAAAAATGGTCTCAAGATAATATTTATCAAGCCAAGAACTTTGACAGCAAACCCAAGTTTGTCATGCTCACCGAATTCCCATATCCATCAGGTGATGGTTTGCATATGGGGCATACTCGCGAATATACACTCGGTGATATTATTGCCCGCCGCAAGCGTATGGGGGGTAATAATGTTTTATATCCAATGGGCTACGACTCTTTCGGTTTGCCAACCGAAAATTACGCCATAAAAAACAAGATTGCACCACAAATTGCTACTAAAAAAAATATTGAGAATTTTCAAAAACAATTTAGTGCACTTGGCATGAGCATCGATTGGAGCCGTTCATTTTCTACCACAGACCCAGATTATTACAGGTGGACACAGTGGATATTTTTACAATTCTTTAATAATGGGTTAGCTTATCAAGCAGAAGTAGCAATTAATTGGTGCCCTAAATGCAAAACTGGTTTAGCTAACGAAGAGGTTGTAATTGGCAAGCATGAACGATGCGACACAATTGTAGAAAAGAAAACCCTAAAACAATGGATGCTAAAAATAACCAATTACGCCGAAAGGCTGATAGATGGATTAGCAACTGTTGATTACCCAAGTAAAATTGCTGACCAACAAATTAATTGGATTGGTAAAAGTGTTGGTGCCGAAGTTAATTTTAAAGTCGTAGATATGGATGAGCCTATAGCTGTTTTTACGACTCGCCCTGATACTTTATTCGGTGCTACCTATATGGTGTTGGCACCAGAGCACGAACTGGTTAAAAAGCTAACAACTACCAAGCAAAAACAAGCTGTTGAAAATTACGTCAAAACAAGCGTTTCTAAAAGTGATATTGACCGTCAAACTAATCAAAAAGACAAAACAGGGGTGTTTACTGGTTCATACGCTATAAATCCGGTGAATAACAATAATATACCAATCTGGATTGCCGATTATGTATTAATCGGTTACGGCACCGGTGCAATTATGGCCGTGCCAGCTCATGATGACCGCGACTTTGAATTTGCTACCAAATTTGATTTACCCAAAGTCCAGGTTATTAGTTCAAAAATTAAGTTTGATGGTTGTTTTGCGGGTGAAGGGATTCTAACTAATTCGGGTATTTATAATGGCCTAGAATCAAGCACAGCCCGCGAAAAGATTGTAATAGATCTAGCCAAAAAGGGCATTGCCAAAGAAAAGGTTCAGTATAAATTAAGAGATTGGATATTTAGCCGTCAACATTATTGGGGCGAGCCAATCCCCGTTGTCCACTGTCATGAATGTGGCATTGTATCAGTGCCAGAAGATCAATTGCCAGTCACATTGCCAGAAGTTAAAAATTATGAACCAACCGATAGCGGTGAAAGCCCACTTGCAACTATAGATAGCTGGGTAAATACAATCTGCCCAAAATGCGGTGGCAAAGCTAAGCGCGAAACAGACACCATGCCAAACTGGGCTGGTAGCAGCTGGTATTATTTACGCTACTTCGATGCCCATAACGACAAAGAGTTTGCCGAGAGCAAAAAATTAGATTATTGGGGCGAAGTAGATTTGTATCTAGGTGGCATGGAGCACACAACGCTTCATTTGCTGTATTCGCGTTTTTGGCATCAATTTTTATACGACCAAAAGCTAGTACCAACCCCAGAACCTTACAAATCACGTCGTGGGCAGGGGATCATTTTAGCTCCAGATGGCTCTAAAATGAGCAAAAGTAAGGGCAATGTTATAAATCCGATAGATTATATAGAACAAGGCTACGGAGCTGATGCACTGCGTATGGCCATTACATTTTTGGCACCTTATGACCAGACGACCCCCTGGAACCCAGAAGTGGTTGCTGGTACTCATCGCTTTTTGCAACGCACATGGGTATTAAGCCAAAAATATATCGATGCCGATAAAGCTTCTGATAACCCTGAACACGAGGGCGAGATATTAATTGCAACACATCAAGCTATAAAAAAAGTTTCGCAAGATTTAGAGACCCTAGCATTTAATACAGCAATTTCTGCGTTAATGGAATTTGTAAACACACTTTATAAAATCGAGGCAAAACATGGTTTTGAGGCAAAAGAAGCGTGGAGCAAGGCACTAAATACGTTAATGCAACTTTTAGCGCCACTTGCACCGCATGTTACGGAGGAACTTTGGCAACAGCTAGGCAATAAAGAATCGATTCATTTAAGTAGTTGGCCGGTGCATAATGAGGGATATCTAGTAAAAAATAGCGTCACGATTGCAGTGCAGGTAAATGGCAAGTTGCGCGGCGAAATAGAAATGCCATCCGATAGCGATAAAGAAGTAGTAGAAATAGAAGCTAAAACACACGAAAACGTCGCTCAATATTTAACTGGCGACGTTCGTAAGGTTATTTATATACCGAATAAAATAATAAACTTGGTCGTTTAAAAACATTTTTATTGCGGTGATTCAACAGGGCTTTCGACAGGCTTGGCAATGTTCACTACACCAATGTTTTTGATAGACTGGCCATTATATTTAACGAATGGGTTCTTTCTGTTTGGTTCTGATGCCTCACCTACAAGAATATTTTGTTCATTTGTCCAGTATGTATGATATTCACCTTTTATGTACACCATAAAACCAGCCCACATGCCGTTTGCTATATTTATTTCATCTTCGACAAATATCGGGTTCTTTACCATTATTGAGTCTAGGTATTTATAATCTTTTAAGATATGTCCTGGGTCTACTTTGTTGGTCTCGCCAGTTGCATTGTCTTCAACAACCATTGGATTTTCCCTAATAGTTGCGCCCGGCATTAAACCAATTGTCCCATGGTATATTCTAAAGTCAGAACTTTTACCACTAGTCTCTATCGTCTTTACAATTGCTGCTTCTCTTTGATTATCACTTGGTGAATAAGTAATTTCGTTTAAGGTTTTCACACCCCAAAGCCCAGCTGTAGCGGCCGCTAGCATACCTATCGTCATATATACTTTATTTCTTCTAGATCGTTTATTATGTTTTGTCTCTAGTCTTTTAATAACACTCTGTAAATCTTCGTTAGATTGTGTCATAAATTGTTCCTGATAGCGGTCTGCAATATTTGTTGCCATAATGCGTATATAGTAGCATAAGCATTACAAATAGTCAATATGATAGTATAAAATGCTTATCGCTTGAGTTTTTTGCCCCTTAATTGGTATAATTAAACAGATTAGTAATTAAGTAACCCGAATTAATAGGAGTTTGTACCTTGGGTAAGCCAAAAAAACGCACCACACCAAGGCGTACCGCCACTAGGCGTAGCCACGAAGTTGTAAAACTAGCAAGGGCCGTAAACGCTAAATCACCAGTGCAGGTCTATACTACGCGCCGTGAAAGCGGTAAAGTAAAAGCAGAGTAAAACTCTTTAGTTGTAAAGAGCAGAGGTTAACATTATGGCATCAAATCGTCACTTAGGTAGAATAGTAGCCCTACAAACCTTGTATGAACAAGATTTTAGGCTAGAATGTGGTGATATAGACTTTGATTTAAGCTCCGTACTAGACCGCAACATTGAGCGCTATAGTGAGACCATAGACGATAAGGCATTTATTGTAGCTCTAGTTAATGGTGTGGACAAGTATAAGGAAACTCTAGACAAGGCATTGCAACCAATGGCACCAGAGTGGCCATTGAACCAAATAGCTCGGATGGATAGAGTCACCTTAAGAATCGGTTTATATGAATTAATCTACGAAAAAGACGTGCCGCCAAAGGTAGTCATAAACGAGGCTGTAGAGCTAGCAAAAGCATTTGGTAGCGAGAACTCCTCTAAATTTATTAACGGGGTGCTTGGCACGGCTCTAAGACAACAAGAAGAGGCTGCTAAAAAACCAGCTACAAAAAAAGTTGCTAATACGGTAAAGAAAGCAGCCAAGAAACCCGACAAGAAGGCATAGTCAATGAAACGACCTAATCCTATACAAGGATTTAAAAAATATCTTAACCGCCGAAAACCCGCAATAAACGAAGTGGTTCGTGAACCTACTGCTGGTGGTGTTGTTTGGCGACGCAATGAAAAAAGTGGTGCAATCGAGATATTACTAATACAAGATGCTAAAGATCGCTGGACAGTACCGAAAGGCCATATAGAAGAGGGCGAGACTGCACGTGATACAGCCGAGCGAGAAATCCGCGAAGAAACTGGTCTGCAAGAGATGAAGGTGATGGGTTGGCTGGGTAAAATCAATTTTAGATATCGTAGGCAAAATAGCTTGGTTTTAATGAGTACCCAAATATATTTAGTACAAGCATTGGGTGATACTGGTGACTTACAAAAAGAAGAATGGATGAACGGCCTAGCTTGGTCTAATACTAAAGACGCAATGGAGCGTATTGAATACGAAGACATTGGTAAATTAATATTAATAGGTTTAAAAAGAATTAGAGATGCAGGCTTATAAAGATGGATTTTAGTAAATATCAATTATTAGCTCAACAAAAACTAGGCGGTGAATTTAAAAATTTAGAATTATTAGTTACTGCGTTTACACATCGATCATATTTAAATGAGCATAAAAAAACTGTTAAAGAACATAACGAACGGCTAGAGTTTTTAGGTGATGCAGTTTTAGAGCTAGTTGTAACAGAGTATCTGTATTTACAATTTAGCGAACCAGAAGGAATATTAACCAATTGGCGTAGCGCCCTAGTGCGCACCGAGAGTATAAGTGCAGCTGGTGAAAAACTTGGTTTTAACGACTATTTGCGATTAAGTAAAGGCGAGAAACGTGGCAGTGAAAGAGCACGAGCTCAAATACTTGCTAATTGTTTTGAGGCAGTAGCTGGTGCAATTTATCTAGATGGTGGATATATAAAAGCTAAGCAATTTATCACCGAAAATATTATAAATACTCTGGGTGGTATTTTAACTAGTGGTTCATGGATGGATTCGAAATCACGCTTGCAAGAAATTGCCCAAAGCATAGATAATGCCACGCCACATTACAGAGTATTGAGTGAAGAAGGCCCAGATCATGAAAAAATATTTACAGTGGGTGTCTATATCGATGAAGCGTTAAGGGGTCAGGGTGATGGCCCCAGTAAACAAGCAGCCCAACAACTTGCAGCCGAAGCTGCCTTAGTCTATTACGCTAATAAGGGGTAATTTGTTTGACTTTTAGATGATAAACAGATACAATACCCCCTCAGATATATATAAAGTTTAAAGGGAAGTTGACGAAAAACACCAAATGCTCGCAATACGTATGCAACGAACTGGCCGTAAGGGTCATGCTCAATTCAGAATAGTTGTACAAGAAAGCCGTCAGACGCCATCTAGTGCTCGTGTGGTGGCCAGTATCGGTACATATAATCCACACACAAAAGAAGTTAAGGTAGATTCCGAAAAAGTAACGTTTTATCTAAAAAATGGGGCTCAACCATCCGAAAGAGTAGCGACTTTGCTAAAAAAAGAGGCAGTAAAATTACCAAGTTGGGTAGTATTAGCAAAGAAAGAAAAAAAGACCACCAAGAACATTGATAAATTACGCAAAAACCGACCAGCCGAAAAAGTAGCTCCTGCAAAAGAGGAGTCGATTGTAGCTATAGACGCAGAAACTAAAGATGCTATTCAAGAAACACCAATTGCCGAAGAATCGGTAGTAAAAGCGACTGTCGAAGCAGAAGCTGTACCGGTAGTTGAAGCCGCAGTTGATAAATCGACAAAAGTGAAGCCCAAAGAGGCTCCAAAAGAAGCTAAATAATTTTTGATGGTTTTTTGTCGTAAATAAAGTGAGAACTTTTTGTTGTATACTAAAAGTTATCAGTAAATGAGGAGGCAATCAGAAATGTCTAGTATAGATCAGCAATTTGTCGAATATATAGTCAAGTCGCTCGTCGGTAATCCAGACGCAGTACAAATAGAACGACGTATTGACGAAAAAGGCGTGCTATTAGAGCTAACCGTAGATCCAGAAGATTTGGGCAGGGTTATTGGTAAAAGAGGTGCTACAGCCCAAAGTATCCGTAGCTTGCTTAGAGCTTTGGGAACCAAAAATGATGCGCGTTACAATCTAAAGATTGTTGACAATGGCTTCGTCAACCATGACCGTCCGAGCTATCCTCCCAGAGAGGAAGCTCGCGAAACAGAGTTAAAAGAGCCTGTTTTAGATGATGAACAATTAGACGAGGAAATAGTAGAAGCTATCGTCGAAGAAGAAGGCCCAGCCAAAAAGCCAAGCCACAGCAGCGTTGTAAGTAATACCCGAAAAGAGCTTGAAGAGCTAGATGACCTAGACGTATAATTAACGTAAGCCGCTTGTCGGCTAGTACCAAAAACTTAAATTTAAAAATTAAATACAAAAGCTCGTGCGAGACGTCTAAAAAACATAGATGTGAGCTTTATGTAACAAAATGACCCCTTTTAAGGGGTCATTTTGGCTATGTTGTCGTATAATAACAAAGTAATGCTAATACAAGTAGTGAGTTTATTCCCAGAAATGTTTGCCGGTGTGTTTGGTAATAGTATGCTCTGGAAGGCCCAAGAGCACGGTATAGTAAAGTTTAGTGTAATCAATCTACGTAATTACGGTTTGGGGCCACGCAAAACTGTAGACGATACTCCTTATGGTGGTGGTGATGGGATGCTATTAAAACCAGAGCCAATATTTGACGCAGTAGAGTTTGCCAAGCAAAAAGCACCTAACTCTAAAGTTTTGTTAATGTCTCCAAGAGGTACAGATTACAATCAAGAATATGCAAGGCGATTGGCAGATATCAAGCAAGACTTGATAATTATTTGTGGACGTTATGAGGGTTATGATGAAAGGATTACCACCTTAGCAGACGAACAGATATGTGTTGGGCACTATGTACTAACGGGTGGTGAAATACCAGCCATGACTGTTGTAGATACTGTCGTAAGGCTTTTGCCAGGTGTTTTGGGTGGTGAATACAGTGCAGAGATAGAATCGTTCAGTGATGGCGACAATCGAGAGTACCCGCAATACACACGCCCCGAAGATTTTAGAGGCATGATTGTGCCGAACGTGTTACTCAGTGGCAACCATGCCGAGATAGAAAAATGGCGTAACGAAAACTCTATCGATAAATAGTAATTAATCCTAAACTAAGATATTTATAGCTCTAGCAGCCACAAGCGCAAGAGTTAATAATGACACAAGGGATTGGAGTCCCATAAGCCCTTTTGCTATATGATTAAGTGGCATTGTGTCTGTTGGGCTAAATGCGGTAGCGTTGGTTGTAGATAAGTATAGGTAGTCAAAAAAACTGGGACGCCAGTTTTTGAATATTTCTTGGGTAAGGATTGCCTGAGGTAATAAGAAGTTTGTTTTGTTGGGGTTACCCAAACCAGTGAAACCAGGACTATCAAGCTCCCAGTACCATAATGCAAAGAGGATTATATTCGTCATGAATATTGCGACTGCAGCTAATATTAATGTTTTGCCAGGAATATCAGAGTTACCTAATAACGCAATTATTACTAATACCAAAGATGAAATGTTTGCTATGGTAACGATCGCAATTAATATAACAGATAAAAATTGACGGACTTTTTGGCTAAACCAATGCGGGATAGATGCATGATCCCTATCCCAATGGCCAAAACGATCTCTAGACAGATTATTAAGTATTTTGAACCCAAACTTAGACGTTTGTCTATCAGTAGCTGTAGAAGAGCAGCAACTAAAATAGCTATTTGTGCTTCAACTAATTTCCATTTTTTGTTTGATCTCATATTTATATAGTATAACTTACATGTATAAACTTGCTATTTTAAGGTGTTAAAAGCTATAATCTATCTGTTGTTTTGATTATTGCTATGGGGATTGGCCAAGCGGTAAGGCACTGGGTTCTGGTCCCAGGATCGGGGGTTCGAATCCCTCATCCCCAGCCATATAGAACGGAGAGCTACTTCTTGCTCTGTAAGACCCCTGTTAATGGGGTCATTTTTAATAGTTCGATTATTAAAATTTCTTTGCATTAGGATTTCCCTCGATTCTGCACTTTTTCGTGCGATTGCTTGTACCAATTGAGTGTATTTAACAGATACAGAATTGGTACCAACGATTAATGATTCAAAAAGTTTGGTTATTATGTTTTGTTTTTCGTCTGTGTCTATTTTTTCAAATATTTCAGCCGCATTTTGCGACAACTCCAAAATAGAAATAGCTTCTTTATGTCTTTCCTCAGAAGTGTCATCAATATTTAACAAATCTTTCCGTATAGCTTCAATTTCTTTAGTGAATTGATTGTGTTTTTCTATATATAGCTCAGTCGTTATCTCCCCTGACAGTTTGTCGTCATATAGCATCTCATCCATTTTTTTGAATCTCTGGAGGCGCAGCTGTAGACTTTTTAGCGTCTCATCCCTTGAACCATTGTCATTGCCGTGAACGGTATTTAGTTCGTCTACGACCCAATCAATAATCGCAGGCGAAGGGCATATGAGAGCCTGAAGCCGTTGGGCTATATACGCCTCAATTTGGTCCTCGCGTAAAAATTTACGGGCCTTACACTGAGCTAACTTGCGTTGGCAAGATCCATAGTATCGCCCTTTTTGCTTCTGCCAAGTGATAACTTTGCCACAGTATTCACAACTCA
>CAZIHK010000070.1:0-24180 GCA_964539035.1 uncultured Candidatus Saccharibacteria bacterium
TTACATTAAAAAACGGTAAAAAGTTTAAAGCTTATAGGGCACAGCATAACAACAAGCGCGGTCCGTATAAAGGTGGGATAAGATTTCATCCAGAAGTTGATTTAGATGAAGTTAGAGCCTTAGCAACATTAATGAGCTTTAAGACTGCTGCTGTAGGATTGCCTCTAGGTGGCGGTAAGGGGGGCATAGCTGTCAACCCACGCGAACTTAGTGTCGACGAGCTAGAAGAGCTTAGTAGGGCCTACGCAAAGCATTTAGCTCCATGCATAGGGCCAAAAAAAGATATACCAGCACCCGACGTGAATACGGATAGTCGTATTATCGATTGGATGGTTGATGAGTTCGAAATTATAACAGGTGATAAATCTAAAGCAAGTTTTACGGGTAAAAGCCTAAAAAACGGTGGTAGTGAGGGTCGAGATGCTGCTACTGGCCGTGGCGGAGTAATAGCCCTAAGGCAGGTATTAAAGCACCTTAAAATGTCAGACAAAAAACTGACTTATGCTATACAGGGTTTTGGTAATGTAGGTTCATATTTTTGCGATATCGCCGATAAAGAGCAACCCAACTGGAGTTTAATCGCAGCCAGTGATTCTGGTGCCGCAGTCTATAGCAACAAAGGTTTGGTTGTCCCGAATATCGAGAAATTCAAACAAAGTAAGGGCAAATTTACAGATTATAAACAAGAAAAAATAATCACTAACGAAGAACTACTGGGTTTAGATGTAGATATATTGGTACTTGCAGGCTTGGGTGACGTAGTCACAAAATCTAACATGAAAAACATCAAGGCGAAAATAATCGTAGAATTAGCTAACGGGCCAGTTAACGAATCTGCTCAAGATTATTTAACAACCAAAAAAGTATTGATAATACCAGATATTATCGCTAATGCCGGGGGTGTTATAGTCAGCTATTTTGAATGGGTCCAAAATTGTAAAAGCGAGCATTGGGACGAGGCAAGGGTTAATAAAAAATTAGAGCAATATATGGTTAAAGCAGTTGATGAACTTTATGCAACCGCCACATCTAAGAGCATCCCTTACAAAGAAGCCGCTTTTGTTAATGCAATTAAAAATTTGCTTTAGTAGTTACAATAAATCAGAATTTACCGCCATAAATATAGTATCAATCTTACCACTGCTATTCACACCAAAAGATACCACGTATTTATTAGCTGATTCACCAACTATAGTATTACTTGCAAAGTATTTACCATAATATGGGCTACTACTGTATTTAGCTATTGTTGAAGCTGGCAAGCTAAAATCCCACGGGCTAGTTGCTGAGTTTAAATATGCCAAATCATTAATTGCTTGAGCTGGAGTTTGTGGCCCTATACCTTCGCTAGCAGCTAGAATTACATTTACGCTAGGTGCCATATAGCCTTCTAGGGCGGCAGTGTTCTTGCTACTAATAGCTGCCGAGATATTATCTTTCATTGATTTGGTTATTACTGGAGTAATAGTGGGTGTTGGTGTTGGAGCAGGGCTAGTCTTATCTACTAGGCCCTTTAAAAAGCTAGATACTTGCTTGTTTAGCGCCTCTACTTGCGACTGCGCCTGATTTTTTTCATCTTTGAGTTGTTTATATTGCCAGCCAAAATATGTTGTGCTGACTGCCAGTATCACTACTAAGGCAATTAATATTGGTACTAAATACTTATTTTTCGTTTTTTGCTTAGTTTTTTCAGTTTTTTTCACTACTTCCATATATCCCCCTTATACATTTAAAATTATAACTCTTTAATCATTTAAAAGCTGCCAATGCGTTGTTTGAAATAAATAATTCATCGATAACAATATTTAAGATATAATCCATGGAGGATAATAAATAAACTGTGACAAATACCATTAAAAGAAAAACCAAACTTAAAATTAATTTTTATTTAGAGCTTTTATATTCAATATTAGCTATCTTGAGTCTTTTTTCTTTAGTATTATTATACTTTGGTGATTTAAGTCAAAATCAATTAAGTTTACTCAGTTTATTTGATTTGTCTGTGGCTATCATCTTTTTATCTGACTTTTTTATAAGGCTTATATTGGCAAAAAATAAAAAACACTATTTTAAAGACAAATGGTTCTATTTGCTTGCCTCTGTGCCTGTAGTAGATAATTGGTCAGAAATACTTAGGGTCCTGCGTATTTTGGGCTTAATCCAAATTATTAATTCTGGTAAGCATATAAACAAACACATTACAAAGAAGAGACACAGGCATCATTATTACTAAGTAACTCTTGTGCTTATCATACATATTATCTATACTAAAGCCTGAAATGTGGCAAAAATCAAAAGGGGTAAAGCAATATGGCAAAAACACCTAAACAGTTGGTCCGAAGAAAGCATTCTAAATTGAAGTTTTTATATATAGCGTTGTTAGTTCTATTAATCGGTTTCGGCGGGTTCTTTTTTGTTCGCTATATGCAAGTTGAAAGCAAATATAAAGACGCTATATTGACCCAAGATCAAAAAAATCAGCAAACTCTAGCGAAAATAGGTAAGTTGATGGATCTACCTAAAGACGAGAAGCCAACAGATATAATAGTGATTAAAGACAAAGACAAATTGAATAGCCCAGCTACCACCAAAGCATTTTATGCAAAGGTAGAAAATAACGATATTTTAGTAGCCTACCAAAAAGCTAATATATCTATGATTTATCGTCCAAGTGACAACCGAATAATTAAAACAGATAATTATAGTAACTTTTATGCAGCCACATACCCTGTAAATGTAGCAATAATTGCTCCTCAAGATAAGCAATCTGATATTGAAAAGGCCATAACCCAAAAAGTATTAAATATAAATGTAGTATCTAAGCAAGTTCCCAAATCAAATAATACCCAAAGTATGGTTGTGGATGTGTCAGGCACAAACGCTAAAGCCGCTAAAGAGCTTGCCGATAAATTAGGCTTGACAGTAGGCCAGTTACCATTAGGCGAATCTAAACCAGAAGGTGCGACTTTGGTTGTATTAATTACTAGTACAACTACTGCGCCTTAGTATGCATTTAGTTAAGCGATAGGGGTGAAACCAAATGTACACAGCCAATAAAAGACAGAAAAAGCATAAAATTTTTCTGCGTTTTATAATATTTGTCGTGCCAATATTAGTTATTTTAGGTATTTTAGTTTGGTATGTATTTTTTAGGGACAATAGCAACTCGGCAAGTTTTTCAAAAGCTGGTGCCGAGGTCGCAATCGTTAAACCGGTTTATAAAGATTTTACTAACCAATTTTTTAAAATCACCCTTCCTAACAGTTGGGCTGACTTAGGACGTAAAAACCCTTATTCTGATCAGGTTTATTATGAATTTCAAAACACCCAAAAAGGCTTTGATAATCGTTGGCTTAGGGTCTATGTAGACATCTTCCCACTTGATTTTGCTTTAAATAGATTAATGCCTATAACTATAGCCAACAATAAAATTATCCCAGATACAGTCTCGGAAGAGTGTACTACCTTTACCGGTGCACCCATATCGGGTGCTAACCGTCAACAAACTGTTCAAACCTGGTCTGCTAAATATAATAGTATAGATTTTATATGTGACATGGCTAACCCTCGTAACTATGTTGGCACCGCTAGCTCAACGCAGGGCTATGCTACAACCCTCACAAACAAAGACGGCTCTAGTATTCATAAATATTTTTTTGTGTACATCGACCATAATATTCACCCAGAGTATTTAACGTTTAGTGATGCTTTAAAAAGTTTCGAAACACAGTAGTTTTATCAAGTGTAATGAGTTTGCAAATAGAGTAAGTGTTTTTCTCTAAATCGTCTGAACTCGGTTTTATTAAAACCATTACGCTTAATAAATGAGCTTATTTTTTCGCTACCAATATAATGGGGCATCATGACATAAGAAACTCCCTCTTCATACAGTTCGCTAGCTTCTTCTGCAGAATCCGCTGCACATACAAAAACTGAGTTAGGGTTTACTTTTTCTAGCCAGCGAGCTAAAAATATGTTGGTAGTATGATCGCCAATTGTAGAAACAACCATTTTGGCATGGGATAAATGTACCTCGCCAAGAAGCTCAATGTCAGTGGCATCACCATATACAAAATCAACATTTTTACTTGTCATTATCTCGACAACTTCAGGGTCATAGTCTACGACGACAAATTTCTTTTTCATTTGTTCCATAACTTTCACAAACTCACTGCCACCTTTTTTATAGCCAAACAAAACCATGTCATAATGTCGTGTTATTATGTCATCGTATTTATATTTTCGACGTTCGAATAACGCCAATTTCTTTTCTACTAAGTTATAAAGAGAATCACTGTAAGTTATGGCGTAAGCAGATACTGCTATAGTAATTAAGGCCACAATAGTTATAATGCTTACAATATCACCTCTTAAAAGGCCTTGTTGCTTACCTAATATAACTAGGACTAACGAAAATTCACTTATTTGGGCAATAGAAGTGCTAGTTTTAAAACTAGTATTTTTGGTATAACCAAGTATCCCCATTATCCCCATGGTAATTAATGGCTTTATCAAGATAACGATTGCACACAGTACAATCACTGGCATCCATAGAGCTCCAAAATTACTAAAATCTAACTGCGTACCCAAGGCAATAAAAAATACTACTACAAAGAAATCTCTTAGCGGTCTTAGGCGAGAGGCGATTTCTTGGGCATATGGTAAATTCGCAAGAGCAACACCGGCAAATAATGCGCCAACCTCAATAGAAAAACCAAAATGTTCAAAAAGAGCTGCAGCTCCAAAACCCCATCCAATAGCAAATAAAAATAAAAACTCTTGGCTGCCAGCAATGATTTTATTAATTTTTGGTAAGACAAAATTACCAACGAAAAATAGCGGGATTAATATTAGTGCACCTTTTAACCCTAGTGATAGCATAGCCGAAACTGAAAAGCTACCTTCTGATCGAGCCGTAACTAATATCAAAACAACAGCTGCGATAATATCTTGTACTAGCAATACGCCAATAGTAATTTTACCGTACAGCCTAGTTTGCTCTTTTTTATCACTTAGTAATTTTAAGATGATAATCGTACTACTAAACGCCAAGGCAAGACCAACTAGCATACTTTCTGTCTTGCTGTATCCAAACACCCGGCCTGCGGCAAAACCTACTATAGTAGTCAATACTATTTGAGCAAAACCTGTAATGGTGGCTACCTTGCCGACCTCTTTTATGACTCTAGGGTTTAATCCGAGACCGATTATAAATAGAAGCAAGGCAATGCCAATACTAGCAAAAACATTTATTGTTTGGTCATTGCTAACAATATTAAATAGTGAAGGGCCAACCACCAGACCGGTTAATATATAGCCGATTATTAACGGTTGTTTAATAATCCTCATAACCAAAGAGATACCAGCCCCTATGGCTATTACGACACTAAGTTCTACAAATACATTTGACGGCATGTTTATTTACTTAATATTTTTAATTAACAGTTTAATCATACATTATTCTGTACTAGCGGTATATAAGGGTTGTGCTTAATGCTTGACTCCATTGCTTGTTGTTTGTTAATATTTAACTTGTCGCTAAAAAGAGGCAATAACCTCAAGAGACAAAAACGTTAAAAAATAGGTACTTTTTGAGTACTAAAAAAATAGAGTGGGGATTACAGGTGTCAATCAAAATTAAGTCTATCAATACTCCTATCTATCGCATAAACGTAAGGGTGAAACAAGCTTCTTGGCAGGTTTATATAGAGTATTGACTATTTGTTATTTGCCGCTTTTATAGCGGCATCAATTTTAGCTGAAAATAGTTCCACCGTTTGGATCTCTTCTAGTTTCAGTTCTTTACCGTTCAAGAAATATGTCGGTGTACCACTGATTTTTTTGGAATCGCCTTCTTTTTTATCGGCATTTATTGTTGAATTGACCGCTTCGCTAGCATAATCTGATTTAAATTGTTCGATATTTAGATTTAACGCTGTAGCAAATTTAGTAAAAGTAGGTAAAGGGTCACCTAGGCTAAGCCAGCTACTTTGATTTTGGTATAAAAGATCATGCATCTCAAAAAATTTACTCTGCTTACCGGCAGCTTCTGCTGCACGGCTAGCCGCACGAGCATTTTGATGTATTGTATCAAGCGGGAAATGCCTAAACGTAAATGTGATGTCATTAATATATTTATCCACAACTTGCTTTTCTATAGGGAAGAATCTTTCACACGCAGAACACTCAAAATCACCGTATACTATCAACGAAACCTTGCTGGCATTATTGCCTTTGGTATGATTACTAACACTTACGCTAGAGTTGTTTGTGCCAGGAGCAGCTGCTTTGTTGCGAGTAAATAAAAATAGTCCGCCAAGCCCGACTACTAAAATAATCAAAATTACTATAAATCTTTTATCCATTAATTCCTCCAATAGTTGACGCCACAAGTAGTAGCAACAACTAGTATAACAAAAAGACGCTAGCATTTTATTTTTAGGGCTTATAGACTACTACTATGATGTATTTCCAAATCGTGCTGTTAGCGACATCGTTTATATTGTCGCTGTGTGTTATTTTATTAGTTCGTAGTTTCGAGTACATGAGCATTAGTGAATTAAAAAGACAATCAAGGTCAGGCAACCCTGATGCTAAAAAAGTCTATCCAGTAAGAGTCTATGGTGTGCAACTTTGGATTGTGCTATGGGCTACCGCTGGCTTTTTGATATCTAGCATGATACTGCTTTTACACAGTCTAATAGGCCCTTATTGGACACTGCTAATTAGCGTACCAATAATTGTAGTTTTTCACGCTATTTTACCATGGACAAAGAGGCCTAAGCCAAGCCTCCATTTGGCGGCATTGGCTAGCCCTTTTATAGAGAGATTGCTACGTATTTTATATCCAGTTTTAAAGTGGTCTGAAAAAGCAATTGGCCACTGGATACAGCCCGAACCATTGCTATTAATACAAAGCAAAGATGAATTATTAGAAATTTTGCATCATAACGCCGAAGAGTTTGATAACGTTAGTCACGACGAATTAGTAATTGCCGAACATGCTCTAGTATTTGGCGATAAGTTGATTGGTGACTATATGACTCCTTTGGGTGTTGTAAAATTTATTAGTGTCGAAGAAATGTTAACGCCTGTTGTATTGGGTGAACTGCACGATAGTGGGCATTCACGTTTCCCAATTTATCAAGGCAACAACCAAAATATTATCGGAACGTTGTTTTTGAGGGATGCATTAAAGATAAAGGGTAATAAAACAGCCAGAGATATAATGCGCGTAGATGTTTTTTACATTAATGAGTTACAGACACTCGATCATGCTCTGCAGGCGTTTATCAAAACAAAGCATCATCTTTTTGTTGTCGTCAATGAGTTCGAAGACGTGGTTGGGGTCTTGTCTATAAGTGATGTTGTTAAACAAATATTAGGACATCAAATAAGTGATGAATTTGATAAATTTGATGATTTGCGTGAAGTTGCCAAACAAACTGCTATTCAAAAACGTCAAATTCATGCCGACGAACATGTATAAGTACGGTGTTAAGCTGTTATAATAAGCCAGACATGAGAACACTATCAAACGTTGCCTCGTCATGCATTGGGCAAAAGATTACCATCGAAGGCTGGTTGCATAAAAAACGGCTTCTTGGCGGATTAACATTCATTAACATCCGCGATAGAGCGGGAATTTTGCAAGTGTTAGTCGAGGACAAAGACGAAGTTGAAAAACTGCGGGGTATGCAAATTGGTACAGTTTTAAAAATTAAAGGCACCGTCATTAAAGATGACAGAGCACCTGGCGGGGCTGAATTGCACGATGCAAGTATCGAAGTTTTAGTGCCAGTTACAGATACGCCGCCAATAGAAATTGATAAACCATTAGATCATAAAGCCGATAATCTAGAGACTCTTTTTGAGTATCGTGTTATTGGCTTGAGAAACTTACAAGAAACAGCGATTTTTAAAATAAGATCAGATACAAACCGTTATATAAGGGAATTTTTATGGGATCATGACTTCACTGAAATACAAACTCCTAAAATACTAGCCGAAGCCACAGAGGGTGGTGCAGAAGTTTTTAAACTAGACTATTTTGGACAAGAAGCAACTTTAGCACAAAGTCCGCAACTTTATAAGCAAATAATGGTTGGTGTTTTCGAGAGAGTATACGAAATCGGCCCGGCATTTAGGGCTGAGCTATCTGCTACTACTCGTCACGTGTCAGAAGTGACTATGCTTGATATTGAGATGGGATTTATTAAAAATCACGCTGATGTAATTAGCTTAGTGCAAGATTTGGTCTATTCAGTTGCAACAAAAATACAGTCTCAGTATAAGGACGAAGTTACAAAAATGAATGTGCCACCGCTTAAACTGACAAAAGAATTCCCTAAGTTTACGGTTAGTGAAATACATGAACTATATTCAAAACAAACCAGCAATGACACAAGACAAGAAAAGGATTTAACCCCAGACGAAGAGAAGTGGATTTGCCAATATTCCTCAAAAAAATTCGGTTGTGAAGCCGTTTTTGCCACTCACTTTCCGGTGTCGGCTATGAAGTTCTATCACGCCGTTAACCCCGACGATCCTAGTACTGTACTGTGGGCTGATTTGTTGTTTAGGGGTGTCGAAATTGCTACTTGCCCGGTACGTGAATATCACTACGAGGTTTTAGTAAAACAAATGGAGCGAGCAGGTCTTGATCCAAATCATCCAGGCTATAAACACTATTTGCAAGCTTTTAAATATGGTCTACCAATCCATGGCGGTTGCGGGTTTGGCATCGATAGATTTGTCCAAAAATTGCTAAATCTGAACAATATTCGTGAGGCCATACTGTTCCCACGCGATATCAACCGCCTAATACCTTAAAAACTATCTTAAATTATAAGGGTAAAATAGTATAAATTTGCTAAAATAGTAAGCGTAAACTTTAACTCTTATGTTTAATCACAATAAATCCAAACCACAATCAGATGAAGACCAGATAGATCCGGAGATTACAAAGATAATGGGGCCACCTCCAGAAGAAGCAGCACCCCAGCTATCTGATGATGCCCCAAAGCCAGAACTTGACGAGCAGCAAAGAGTAAACCAATTATTGAATACTAATATCAATGAAGGTGAGGTAGGCGATACATCAACTGCTGGTAATGGCATGTCTAGCGACCAATCATTGTCCGAAGAAACAGATTATAACGGCCAGAAAATAATATCTGAATCAAATACAAGCTCAGACGATACAAAGACTGACCAAATTGTAAAAGATATTATTGCAACCGAAGGTGATGACTTGATTGATGCAAAAGACGAAAAAATTGCTAATTTATCCGTAAAAACTAGTCGACCAAAAGGCATCAAAGGTTTAATTTTAGCTTGGTGGGGCCACAAAAAACTTCGCAATTTTACGTTTATTGTGGTATTTGCTAGCTTATTGGCCCTAGCTTTAGTGCCAACAACTCGTTATGCAATTTTGAATACAGCTGGTGTTAAGGCCAGTGTTAGTTTAATGGTTATTGATGCTAAAAGTGGTCGACCAATTAAAAATGTTGAAGTAACTGTAGCTGACGTGACAGCAACTACTAACAATGATGGATACGTTTCTTTAATAAATATAAAATTAGGTCCAACACAGCTGGAATTTGCTAAAAGATCATTTGCACCGTTGAGCCAAAATATTGTGATTGGTTGGGGTAGCAATCCTTTTGCCGACCCGTTTCAGATGAAACCTGTGGGTAGCAAATATAGTTTTGTTATAACAGACTGGTTGAGTAAAAAACCGATTATCAAAGCCGAAGTCACGGACGGTGATAGTATTGGCATTGCTGACGATAGTGGAATAGCAATTTTAACCTTTGAGCCTAAAGATGATAATGTAAAATTAAAAATCAAGGCTGATGGCTATCGAGAAGAATCATTGCAAATTGAATCGAGTGACAAAACCACCAAAGAAGTAAAATTAGTACCTCAAAAACCAGATGTTTTTGTGTCTCGCAGATCAGGTAAATATGATTTGTACAAAAGGGATGTAGACGGTAAAAACGAAGTAGTTCTTTTAGCTGGTACCGGTAACGAGCAAGAAGATATATCCTTACTTGTACACCCAGAAACCCCAACAGCGGCCTTTGTTTCGTCAAGAGACGGCAAACGAAATAAAGATGGTTATCTGCTCAGCAATCTTTACATGGTAGATATTAGTAATAAAACAGTCAGTAAAGTAGAAACTACCGAATCAGAGCGGATACAGCTAATTGATTGGATTGGGGATAAACTTATTTTTGTAAAAATTGTTGCTGGCCCAAGTGGTAACAATAACGGCCGTCAAAGGCTAATTTCTTACGACTTAAAACAAGACAAACAAACCGAACTGGCAAGCTCGAACTATTTTAACGACGTAGAAGTAATTAATAAGCTTGTATATTATGCACCCAGTAGCGGTGGCGTTGCTTCGGCCAATAGTCAGTTGTTTAAAATTAACCCAGACGGTAGTTCAAAAGCAAGCTTAGTGAATAAAGAGGTTTGGGTGCTTTACCGCAGCAGCTATGAAAAAATGCAAGTTAGTGCACTAAATAACACCTGGTACGATCTAAGCATAAGTGATAATAAAGTTACAGCACTTCCGGGCTCTCCGGCAACACCCAATCATCGTATATATGTGAATTCACCAGGAGATAGCAATAGTCTTTATGTGGATATCCGCGACGGCAAGGGTGTTTTATCAATACAAGATTTAAAAAATAACACCGAAAAGGTACTTTATAGCAAGGGTGGACTAGGTTATCCAATCAGATGGTTAAATGACAAAAACATACTATTTAGAATTTCTAACAGCCAAGAAACAGCCGATTATGTTTTAAATATTGATGCCCCAAATCCTATTAAAGTCACAGATGCAACAAACACAAGCAGCACTAGCAGATGGTATTACTACAGGTAAGCTAATAAGCTAGACTGACTTTATATTCTTAAATGTTACAATTATTCAAGATGATAACAAGATTAGTATTGATAACTATTGCTGTCAGTGTAATATTTACACCTTTATATGCTTTTGCAGAAGATAATATATCTACTGCCAACAATCGTGAAGAAAGACTTACCAAAGCAGTTGCTGAACAACAGATAGTTCTAGACGATGCAACTAAATTAACAATACAAAATAGATGCATAACTTCTCAAGACATACTAAAAGGTATACAAGCTAGCTCTGACTTGCTAGTAAGGAAGCGTTTAGATTTATATAGTGATATCCAAAAAGAGTTGCAGGCAATAAAGTTGCGTATGATTAAACAGGGTGCAGATGCCTCCGAGACTGATTTATTAACAGGCAAACTACAACAAGGTTTGGATAATTTTACTATTCAAGCAAACAGTCAGGGCACTGCTTTAGACGATGCAATTGGCACAGATTGTGTTCAAAAACCTGAGCAATTTAGGGTAGCTTTGTTAATTCTAAGAGTTCAGCGAGTAAAATTATTAGATTCGGCTGCAAACCTTAAATCTATTATGAATAATTCGATAAATAGTATTTTTGATCAACTAAAAAAACGGCTAGTAATTTAATAATTATGATAGATTTTGTTCAACAGCCACAATTAAAAAATGGGATTAATTTAATGTATGCAATTGGTCTAGCAGTAGTTGTGGCAATAATCATGGTGTTTGTTACCACTGCGTTATTTTATAAATCTGGCGCTTATACAACTGTCAAGCAGATACAAACCGCCAATCAATATGCAAAGACAATAGATAAAGATTCATTGGATGTTACAAGCTCTATAAACGCTACTGATATTGAAAAATATGCACAAAGCATAAATTCACGCCTAAATTCTATTAACGATAATGCTGACTTTTCACTCGAAGAAATCACTGACAAAAATCTAGGCTTATATTAAGCTAGGGGGATCTTTTGTTTTTCTATTAATCTCCAAATAGCCGTTGCTGCGGCAGAGCGGTTATATACACTTGTAGAAAAAGTAATTGTAACAGTTGTAGATTTCGCCGTTATCTTATCAATACCATTTAACTCAGGCCCTGCTTTGATCAATTTATTGAAAGACTCATCTTTTTTAATTATAAGTGCAATATCCTTTAACTTTTCTTCAAACTGGTCGGTAGTAATTTTGTTCAGAAACTCTACTTGTTCGTTGGCTTTTACTTGGCCCATACTTAAATTAGTCGCAACAATTATCGTCCCATTAGGTACATAGTGCAGACTACCATCATTATCTCTTAATATGGTTGTACGAACAGAAATATTTTCTACTGTTCCACCGATTTTGTCGAATTGCACATAATCATCTATCCGATACTGATTTTCGGCAATAATAAATATTCCACTCATAAAATCTTTAATTAAACTTTGCATTCCAAATGCTAAAGCCGCACCTATGAAACCAGCACTTACTAATACTGCCTGGATATTGACGTTAAATATGTTAAGGATAATAAGCCCTGCAATAAACCAGATGCAAAGCGTGGTTCCGGTACTAAATATGCTAATTAACGTTTTAGCTCTTTTTTCTTGGTCGCGCTTTCTTTTAGGATATAAGTTAGATTCTACGGTGTATTTGAAACCATTTTTAATAACTATGTTTAATATTTTTTGAATAAGTAGACTAAGCAAAATCACTGTTAATGTTTTTATTAACTTACTATCGGTAATTGCTAAAATGTTGTTTATTGTTTGTTGCATTTATTCTCCTAGATTGCTTTATAATATCAGATTGCGTCTTATCCATTCGTCTAAACTATCGCCTCCGCCACCCGCCATGCAAATGACTACATCTCCATTATTAGCATGTGCTTGAATATTGGATTTTAAACTATCATCTTTGGAGGCTTCTTCGGCTAAATTGGAATTATTTAAGCTCGAAATTAATTCTTTGGGAGTGATAACTGGCACATTTGGGTCTTCTCTTGCTAAGTAGCTAGGTAGCCAGTAGATTTTTTTAGCTTTTTTAAAGACATCTTTATACAGCTCTTTCATATAATGTTGCCTTCGGTCGGTAAGTGGTTCATAAACAACCACAATGTTATTAGAAATCTCGCTCGCCAGTTGCATGGTGGCAGCAATTTCTTCAGGGGTGTGGGCATAGTCACTATAAATATTTGGGGCAATATTTTCAAATCTACGAGAAGAACCAGGGAAGCTATTGGCCACACCTATCAATGTATCTTCGTCAAAACTAAATTTGTCGACTAGAGCTTTGATGGCAATTAATGCATTTTGTCGATTATGCAAACCTGGTAATTTTATTTGCTTTAACTGGTTGTTTTGATGCTCAACAACTGTGATATTTCTATTTTTTATTAGCCCTAAGTAATTGTAGTCTCTGTCTAGAATAAAACTATGCTTGCTTTGGTTGATAAATTGCCTAAAAGCTTGTTTGTAATCTTCTGCAGTAAGATATATATCATGATGATCCCAGTCTACAATCGTAATGATGCTTAAATAAGGTCTAAAACTTAAAAAATTTCTATCAAATTCATCACATTCATATACAAAATACTCACTATTTATATCAAATTGGCCCATCTCTTCTTTTTTGCCATTGTTATTAATACCTATTTTTGCGCCCACAGAGTAACTTGTGGGTACGTTGAGCTGTTTAAGCATCCAAATAATTAGAGCAGTAGTTGTGGTTTTGCCGTGTGTACCAGCCACAGCCACTAACTTCAACTTGTTACTTTCTAATATCATATTAAGGCATTCGTCGCGTTTGCTGGTTCTAATGTTTTTTCCTTGAGCGTAAAGTAATTCGGGGTTATTGGGGTTTGTTATAAAGACAGCCGATGAAAACACAATCCAATCAATTGGATGAGCCTCATCTTCTATCTGTATCTGTTCTTTGGTTTGGCCTATGTGAAGGCGAATACCAAGATTAATGAGCCTATCGGTGTATTGGCTGTGTTGGCTATCTGATCCCGAGACCTCGTAGCCAGCTTGATATGCAATTAACGCTAAAGGCCCAATACCAGCCCCGCCGATGCCAGAAAAATAGATATGCATAGTTATATCCTAAACCATAAGTCTGATAGTATAAAAGCATAACTGATAAAAAACTAATATGTTACAAAAAATAATCAACAGAATCTTCAGGTCACGTCATTATTGGCGGAGCATCGATTTTGATGAGCTAAGCGAGATATATGCAAGTATGTTCTTGAGGTCGCTGGCTCTTAGTATTATTGCAGTTTTTGTGCCAATTTATCTATATAAAATTGGTTTTTCGCTTAGTAGTATATTTTTTATGTATATGATTTGGTTTATTGCTCGTGTTATTTTTGATTTTATTATTACTAAAATGATTGGTGCTTTTGGCCCAAAGCATACAATCGCTTTTGCAACAGTACTGCATATTATCTATCTTGCAATGCTTATGACAATCCAAGATCTCAATTGGCCCTTAGTCATATTAGCCTTGGTCGGTTCTTTTGCCACCGCTACGTTTGTGCTAGCTTTTGAAGTAGATTTTTCTAAGGTAAAACATTCCGAGCACGGAGGTAAAGAACTGGGTTATGTGCAAATATTTGAACGCATAGGCGCTATCTCTGGCCCACTAATTGGGGGTTTAATAGCTAGTTTCGTAGAGCCTAGATACACCATTGCTCTGGCAATGATTGTTCTATGTTTGTCTTTGGTGCCGATCTTCATGTCTGCCGAACCAACACATGTCCATAAACGTATTATTTATAGAGGTTTCCCGTATAGGCGTCATATCTATGACTTTATTTCTTCGACAGCTTTGAGTGCCGAAAACACTATCAGCATCATTGCTTGGCCAATTTTTATATCGGTGGTCTTTTTGACTACTAATACATTCGCTAAGCTGGGTATACTAACCTCTGTCAGCACAGCAGTCGCTTTGATGGCAATTTATGCTATAGGTAAGCTAGTAGACGAGCATCGTGGTGGTCTACTGCTTAAAATAGGTGTAATAAGCAACGCCATATTACATATTTTTAGAGTATTTGCTTCTGGAATGGGCTTGGTGCTCGGTATTAATGTCATAAACGAGCCAATTACAGTTGCTTATCGTTTGCCTTATCTTAAGGGCAGGTTTGACGCAGCCGATCAAGTGGTTGGTTACAGAGCGCTCTATTTTATGATAAATGATATTTTTGCCTCGTTGGGTAATGGTGTTTTATGGGGTCTTATGTGGATAGCATCACTTCTAATAAATCCTATTTGGGCGTTTAAGGCTAGTTTTGTTTTAGCCGCAGTATTTAGCTTATTAATTATGTTGCAAAGATTCCCAGCCCTAAAGGATTAATTGGAGGTACAATTTAATTATGAAGAAGACAAAAGTATATGGTATCTGGCATAGAATCAAAGGCCTTTCGTTAGTTACTATTGTTATCTTATTTATTGCTAGCCTATCGATTACCATCTTAAGCCTAAGAACCAACAACTTAAATATGATAAAGCTAAGACAGACGGTTTTTGTTGCAGATAAACAAAATGCTGACATTAATACTGCTCTTAATAATCTTCGCAAATATGTTTATAGTCACATGAACACTAATTTAAGGACAGGCAACGCTACCAGCGAGCCACCCATACAGCTAGTCAACCAGTTCAATAGGGATATAGAAGCCGAAAGGCAGCGAATTGTAGCCATGGGTAGTGCTGATAAAGTTTACGTAGATGCTCAAACTATATGCGAAAAGCAAGGCGTGCCAATAATTGCTAGAGCACAGTGTATACAAGATTATGTAACCAAAAATGGCAAGGGTATACCACAGTTAAATTTACCAGCCAAAGAGGTTTATACTTTTGATTTTGCCAGTCCCTTATGGTCGCCAGATATTGCTGGACTATCGTTGATAATGACTGTTTTTCTGGGGCTTATGTTAGTGTCTAGGCTAATTGCAGGATACACTATTAAAAAGTATTTAAGCATATAAAAAATCCCCCTTATATTCAAAGGGGGATTTAATTTAACCCGTATCTTAGGATTTATTTTTTAACTGTGGGCGTTGGTGACGTGTTTGGAGTTGGTGTAGCTTGTGTTGCACCATTCTTGACGTACTCTGTGATTGCCTTAACTACTTGGCCATCTGCCTTTAGATTTTCCCAGAACATAACTGAATCTTTGTTGATATACATAACATCTTCTGGTCCATGTATTTCATTACCCAGTTTAGCCAAAGATATACTTTGTTGAGTTTGGGTTGTATTCTTGTCTGGCTGTACAGTCTGCACTCTGACGTAGTAAATATCACTTAATTGATAGTAGTTCCTATTCAGCTCTTTTAGCTTGCCAAAATAAACTTGTCCATCTGCACTATTCAAGAAAACTGCCTGATATTGATCTTTATTAACCTTGCTGGTTACAGATACGTCGGTTTTGTAGACGACAATGTAAGCCACCAAAGCAATCAGTAATACCGCAACTGCACCTAGCATTATCACGAAGATAAGCTTTAGGCCGTCTATTCTCCCTTTTATTTTTTTAGAACCACCGCCGGCTGGTTGTTGCACAGGGGCTGGTAAGCCTCCGCTGGCAACTGGTGCGGGTCGTCCCACTCGGTTCAGATAATCGTTCATATATATCCTTTACACCTCTTTTATGTTGCTAATGCTTGTAGCCAAAGTGTAACTCAAACCGGGGATAGTAATCAAGTGTTTTTTACAATTTATACAAAAAAATATTGACAAGGGCAAAAGTTACAGAGTATGGTAAGGGTACTACTAACAGTGTAAGGAGGAGAAAGTGGCATATCAGCATACGAACTCAAAAGGGGTAACGTACTTCTTAAATTCAAAGAACGTTACTTTGCGCGGTGGTAAAGAACAAACCATCTATTACTTCAGCAAAGACAAACGAGCGGAGACTATCGACGCCGTACCAGCAGGTTTTATGGTTAACGAAAACCCACGCAACGGCTTCTTGACCGTTAAGCGCAAAGACAAGAAATAATAAATCTTAGTACATTTATTAAAAAGAGCCGTTTTATAAGCGGCTCTTTTTAGTTTATTATTAATTTTGTAAATTATATGAGCAGCATTGTTGAAGTAAAAAAACTGCAAAAAAGATATAACGGCAACAGGGTTGTTGACGATGTTAGCTTTAGTGTTCAAAAAGGTGAGATTTTTGGGATTTTGGGTCCTAATGGGGCTGGTAAAACAACTACTCTAGAGATGATAGAAGCGATTCGGCCAATAGATAGTGGTGTCGCAATTGTCTCTGGTATAGACGTGGCTGAACACCCGCAGCAGGTTCGCTATATTATTGGAGTTCAACCGCAATCTCCAGCTTTTCAAGACAAATCAAAGGTAAAAGAAATATTAGTATTATTTGCAGCTGCTTACGGTGAAAAAATTAACCCCGATGAGCTATTGGCTGATGTGGGTTTATCCGAAAAAGCAAACTCCTACGTAGAACAATTATCTGGTGGGCAATTACAGCGTCTTAGTATTGCTGCGTCTCTGGTTCACAAACCAAAAGTATTTTTTATGGACGAGCCTACCACGGGGCTTGACCCGCAAGCCAGACGAAATTTATGGAATCTAATCAGATCTATCCAACAAAAAGGAGTTACAGTAATTTTGACCACTCATTATCTCGAAGAAGCCGAGATGTTATGCGATAGGGTGGCTATTATGGATAATGGTAAAATAATCGCCCTAGACACCCCAAAAACGCTTATAAAGCAACTTTTAGCTAGAGGCTTTAAAAAGAAACACTTCGTAGAGCAAGCCAATCTAGAGGACGTATTTATTGACTTAACCGGCAAGCATCTAAGGGAATAAGTAAATGCAAAAGTCTTATCTTACAATCTCTACCTTTACTAGGTTAAGTACCAGACGATTTTTTAGAGACAGATTGGCCATATTTTTTACAATCGGCTTCCCTCTAATATTTTTGTTTATATTTGGCAGTTTGTTCAAGACCAATAACGTATCTTTTAAGGTGGCCTTAATCAATCAATCAAAGAGCTCTTATTCACAAGAGTTTGTTAAACAATCTAATTCAAATAAATTGCTAAAGATTAACAGTAAAGTAAGTACTTTGGACCAGGCCAAAGAAAAGATGAAGCGTGGTGAAATAGATGCAACCATAGTTTTACCTGTAGATTTTGGGGAATTGAACGATAAAAATCCCTCGGGCAAGGCCATGGTTTACTATAACCAAAGCTCATCACAAGCCGGCCAGACGTTGGCATCTGTATTACAACAACAATTTGCTCCAATAAATGCTCAATTCATAAAGCAGCAAGTACCTTTTACTGTAGAGGCCAAATCGACCAACGATAGTGGTTTGACTCAATTTGATTTTACTTTTGCCGGAATGCTAGGTTTTGCGATTATTAGTTTAGGAATATTTGGGCCAGTTAATGTCTTTCCAGAACTTAAAAAGCAAGGCATTTTGCGTCGTTTGCATACCACTCCACTAAGAATATGGGAATACTTTACAGCTAACGTTATCTCACAGAGCCTAATTGGCATGCTAGCAGTTGGCATAATGTTTGTAGTATCTTTAACGGTATTTGATTTACAGGTAAAAGGCAGCTATTTTGCTTTCATTGTATTCACTCTATTCAGCATTTTTACAATATATGGCATAGGTTTGGCTATCGGTGGCTGGGCTAAAAATGAGCGCCAAGCAGCTCCGCTGGCTAATTTAATTACTTTCCCAATGATATTTTTATCTGGCGCATTCTTCCCGCGGTTTTTAATGCCAGAGTGGCTACAGGGCGTATCAAATTACTTGCCATTAACAGCTGTGATAGACGGTATTCGCTTAATAGTAACAGAGGGTAAAACATTAATAGAGATTGCCCCACAAGTTGGGCTTTTAGCCATTTGGGCAGTTATAGTTTATTTTATAGCTTTTAGGATCTTCCGTTGGGAATAGACAAAAATAGATAAAAGTTGTATAGTCTGTTATTACGATGAAAGAAAATATATATCCAAGTCAGGGTAATGAGCCTCCAGAATCACATGCTGAATTTGTAACTAGCAACGAAGAGATTGAAGAAATGAGAGCGGCCATGCTCTCTATTGATTCGCCTACTTCTAACGAAATAATTGTTCAAAGTATTGCCGAAAAAGCATTCCCAGAACTGGCACGTAAAATTAATTCACAATTTGGCAAAGAAGTACTTACCATTTTAACTGTAGAATGTTTAACCCCAGAACTGTTAGAAAAATTACGCCGAGAAATTGCAATTAGTACCAATCGTATTGATAAAAATGGCGAAAGAATTCTCCCCGTAGATGAAGCTGTTGAAATGCTAAAAATCATGAGCTCAATGACCGGCACCTCTGTTTAGTTTAGATTATTAATTTTGCTAATGGTTGGATAGTTGTTTTTGTTGTGCCATAGTATAAAAGATATTTTAAGGAGTTGTTGTATGGCCAATAAAATCCACGAATTTGCATCTTCTGTATATGCCGTACCCTATATTGAGACTGGAGACGACAGGGTAGACAAAAGAGCAAATTATCTCATAGAGTGTTTGGGCTATTATTCGTTGATGAAGTCTGCAAGCAGCCATTTGAAAAAAATAAAAATAGAAAAAAATGAAGAGATAAGATCAGGCAAGATTTCTTTAGATCGACTAGAAAACACTCTAGAACAACACGAGGTGAATTTTAGGGGTTACCAGTCGCTTGCTTGTGAGTATTGCAACCAGATAGATAAAACTTGCACCATGCATTTTAGGCCTTATCCAAATTTTGCTAGGAATTTTAACGATCCAGAAGTGCGTAAGGATTTTGTTCGTAAGCTGCAACATAAACCAAAAACTTCATGTATGACCGTAGATGAAATTATTAGCCAAAGGGATATAGAGTATCAACGTTCACTTTTTACTGGAACAGATGTAGACATATAAGCTAAAGCGTGTTATAATATAGTATCATGTCAAATGGTACATACGAACAACTATCTCTTGCCGATGCCAATAACGGCGATATAAATCCCGTCGATCTTAGTTCAGACATGCCTGTAGCTTCTACTACGGAAACTTCGCACGAAGACATAGAGCTGAATTGGCAAAAAAGAGCACAAAAAGTTCAACAAGAAGCAGCATTAATAAATCCACGGTTATTCGGTTCAAAAGTGATTCTTAGCTCAGAGACGCAAATTGACCTTGACGAAGAATTAAATCGCCTAATAGAAAATCCCGCACATACGCCACAAGATATAAACGCTGTTTACGTAAAATACACTGGTTTTAATGCCGATTTGTATTATAAGTTAGCTAAACTAGGCAAAAAGCCAAAGTACGAAATTGAGTCTAAATCTGCTACAGAGATAGGTGAATGGACCTTACATCTGTTCCAAGAGGTTGCCCAGACACCATATGCTGGTGAAAATATAAAAGACAATTTTAAGAGTGTGATCGGGGTACTTACAAAAGATATAGAAGAAGCAACTTTCCCTGCTGAGTTTGGCAGGACACTCGTGGCTATCGAAGGGCTTGACACCGTATCTAACGAAGAGGCTCAGGGCCTAAATAAGTTACTAGAACAATTGCATGAACAAATAGATGCTATCCCTAGTAGATTTAGCTAACATCTGGCTTCAAAATGATACAATTATTTATACCCATACTATGGGGTTTTTAATCTGAATTAACGGAGAATAATATGGAAAAAGAATACTATAATAATCGTCATGACGATGAAATGTTCATTTCGCCCAAAGCAGAAGAGTTATTAGAGAAAATAATAGAGTCCGATGCAAATGAACTAGGGGTTATATTCGGAGAAATAGTAGCTACCAAAATGAATATTAGTAATGGCCAGGCCGAAATTAGCCATGAAGAAGCAGAATTATTAATCCAGCTAATAGATTTGGTTCGCCCAAGATCCTTTTGAAAGATTAGCAATCAACAATCGTGAATAATATCTTAAAAGATTTGTCTAAACCATTTTTTGCATTGGCACCGATGGACGATGTGACAGATACGGTGTTCCGCCAAATTGTTGCCGGCTGTACGCCACCAAACTTGTTTTTTACCGAATTCGTTAATGTAGATGGTTTACAAAGCGCTGGTAGGCCGCACCTTTTGCATAAATTAAAATACGCAAGCACCGAACAGCCTATTTTTGCCCAAATATGGGGTAAAATCCCCGATAACTACCAAAAAACTGCTAAAGAACTAGTAAAAATGGGCTTTAAGGGCGTTGATATAAATATGGGTTGCCCTGATCAATCTGTGGTTAAAAATGGTTGTTGTTCGGCGTTAATTAATAATCGCCCATTGGCTGCAGAAATTGTAGCTGCTACTAAAGAGGGTGTGAGCGGCAAAATACCTGTTAGCGTAAAACTTCGTACAGGTTTTAACGGAGTAGATTTAAGTTGGCCACAATTTATATTAGAACAGGGTGTTGATTTATTGACTGTACATGGCCGCACCACAAAACAAATGAGCAAGCTACCAGCCAGTTGGCAAGATATTGCTAAAGTAAGAGCTATAAGGGATAAAATCGCGCCACAGACCCTTATAATGGGCAATGGAGACGTTTTGTCGCACCAGCAGGGTAAAAATCTGGCTAAAGAATATAAATTAGACGGAATAATGGTCGGTAGGGGCATTTTTGCTAATCCATATATTTTTGCCAAAACAGATAAGTGGCGGGTTCTAGATTCTAGCCAAAAGATAGCTATTTTTAATAAGCATATAGAGCTATTTAAGGCTACTTGGCAAAATGACGATAAGCAAAACTTTCATGGTTTAAAAAAGTTTGCCCGTATATATTTAAGTGACTTTGACGGTGCCAGCAAATTACGTACAGAATTCGTGCGCAAGCAAACTTTGCCAGAGATGCTAGAAGTTTTAAAAAATTGTAAATAGTTTTTAGCACTTTGAATGGGTACAGGACAGCGCTTTTTTTCGCTTTGTCAGTTGCTTCTTGCCTCGATCTGCAACCGTCAGGTGCTTCATGCTAATCCTCCTAGATCACGTGCTTTATTCTAACGGTTGCGTTTGATGTTGGAACTCGGATCGGAACTTCCAACTTTCCTAGTAGTGTATAATATAAGTACACAGAGAGGAGGTTGTAAGCTGTGAAGTCTATCCTGTAAATGGTCGCTTGGGATAGATGGAGCTAGTAGCGAAACCGGACAATCAAGTCCACTAATCTTGAAAGTAAAATAAATAAGCATCAATAGCCAAATTTAGAAGAGTGATTATAGAACACTAAGAATAAACTCAGGTAAACCTAATAGATAAAAGGATTATTATGAATAATACTCAAGTGGATAACTATCATGCAAAGCCAAGAAAATTAGAATACGATAAAATACACCGCGAGATTAGTGACATATGGGAACAAAAAGCCAAAGACTTACAAGCTCGCCGATGGAAATATATTAAACAAGCTGAAAATAATGAGCACTATAAAATAAAGTTTCTAGTCTATAATTAGTTTAATAAAAAATACCTCTAAAGGAGAGGCTATCATGCTTAATCAGTCGTCCAAGTTCATTCGAATTGGAACTTACTATTAGAAGAGCTAGCTTGATGGCGGGATATAGAGGCAAAAGGCCACTGGTTAATATACAAGTCGAATTTTAGAACAACATTAAGTCAATACTCAATATCTAGTGGTCTTTTACGAAAAATAAAATAGACCATATCAACTTGATGTTCAATAGGTTGCGTTTGGTCTGGCCAGTCTATTATAAGACTTATTTTCTCCACATTTACTCTAGTAATTGGTCGAAAATAGTTTAATAGCACCTCCATTCGTTGGTCTCTTTTTACTTCTTTGTCTTCGCAAAGCTGTAGCTCTATATGCTCTTTAAAATGCTCATTTGAATAGCCGTGGATTAATAACCCATTATCTTTAAGATAATGATAATCATCAAAATAATTTTCGGATTCTGTACCACCAAAACTAGTTATAATGTCAAATTGCCCTGCGGCTGTTAGAACATCAGGCAGATTGATCACATCAACGTCAATATCTCTCTCAGTATTCGTACTGCCGTTATCGACCCCTGTCACTGTCGCGTTTAAATTGTTTTGGGCAGAAAAAAGTTTTATCGAGTTTGTCCCGCAAAACAGGTCCAAGACTTTTTTATTTCTCAATATAGGCATAATCAAAAATAGAAAGGCATAGTTAGCTTCTCTTTTATGTACTCTCTCCGTTCTTCTAGTCTGAAATGTAATATTTTCAATTTTAGTCTCTGCTCCCATAACATTGTTTAGAATACCCATTAACTTTATTTGAAAATTTAGCTCGTCTTTATTCATTCTTTTCACTATATCATCAAAAAACGACCTAAATAGGTCGTTTAACATAAGCGAAATGGTCGCCCTATTGCATTCGAATTGGAACTTACTCTTAGAAGAATAGCTAGGGTTTTATCTGGGCAAGAGCCTATGTTTTTGTTATAGCTTATCCAATGGACAATCTGTAATCGATTCTAGTGACGCGACCCTATCCATTACTTTCGAGTCGTTAGGTATGATGCTGTAGTTTTTATCGGACTTATTATAAACGATTTCAGCTTCGACAGACGAATCATTAATAGAAAAACCATAGTATTCATTGCCTATATTATCGATGCTACAAGCATATGTATTGACATCTAAAATATTATTAAAATCAGTATATTGATTCGTCGATAAGGTAATACCAGAGATACTTTTAGCTACTTCATTTTTACTAACTTCTGAGGAATACAACCTCGATAGTCCATTGATATCTTTATCTATGATGCTTTTTGTTAAGTCCTTTTTAAAGGTTGCATAATCGGTGTAAGAAATCGTAATGGCCTTATCATCTATTTTTGACTTAATACTAGCGACTGATTTTCCGTTATAAATAAAATATATCAGTGCTGGTGCATATGACCCAACAAAACCAACAAACAAAACTGTAGTAATAATAAAGTGTATTTTAATCGGAAATGAAAACTTGGTCGCTATACTTGAATAAGCTCGTTTATTAACTGGGTATTGGTTGATTAATTTTTTCAATTTTTTTAAAACAGCAAAAATATCAACGGCAATGACTAAAAAACCAAATACATAAACAATAAAAATGCCATATAGTGAAAATATTATACTTTCGATACCTGCTCCAAGTCCTGCTGAAGCATCTTTAGAAGTAATATAATTAGCTACAATAACAGCAATAATTGAGAAAATAATCATTAAAACCCAAATAATTTTTATATTGGAAAAATATTTTTTAAATTGCAGTCCTAAGTCTTCATTTTCTACAATATTTTCTTTTTCTTTATCAAA
>CAZIHK010000071.1:0-7610 GCA_964539035.1 uncultured Candidatus Saccharibacteria bacterium
ATATAATTTAGTATAGGAGTTTGGACGATGTTCCATACCCAAGCATTGGATGAGCTAGCAAATTGTTCTAACACTAAAACAAACATCAATATTATTAAGCTTGCCAGCAACTTTTTATTAGTACGATTAATATTGCCCAAAGTAATAATATTTAGAGTGCCGACTATCGCCAAAAACCATATCAAACCAATTATTAGCGGGACTCCGAACAGCCTAATCCCAATAATATTGCCAAAAGTAATCTCACCGCTTGTAAAAACAACCTTAGCTATTAATAACTGATACATGTAACAGCTAAATAGTATTGAGATGAAACAAAACACTTTTTTTCGTACTATAGCATTCCAAAATAATATGCAAATCGAAGCAATAATTGCTAGTAAAATCGGTAAAATTTTTATCGCCAAACCATAACCTAGCTTAATTAATATCACATCTACTAGCAAAATAGCAGACGTAATTAATATCATTATTTGTTGCTGATAATCTTGCCAATATTTTCGCACAGTGATAGCCTAGTTTAAAGTTTTACGTCTGGATATAGACTTTTTGTCACTTCGTCTACCCCGCTACGTAATTGTGGGAACGGAACACCTTCGCGAGCAGTTACACCCTCAAATACCCAGAATACTCTTTCGCTGTTACCCCAACCGCAAGCTGGTGGCATACCGTATTCGAGCATTTCGACATAATCAATATCCAACATCATAGCCTCTTCGTCACCCGCTTCACGCATTTTTTGCTGCTCTACAAATCTATTTAATTGATCAATCGGGTCATTCAACTCACTAAAACCGTTGCCTAATTCGCTACCGGCAATTATGGGCTGAAAACGCTGTACCGTATCTGGCCTTTGGGGGTTAGTTTTTGACAAAGGGCTAATATAAAGTGGCGTATTAATAAGCCACACCGGACCAGCAACTTCTTTACGAATGTTCTTCCATAATTTATCTATAGCCCGTGCAATATTATCAGGTTTTTCAACTTCTAATTTATTATCTGCTAAAGCTTTTTTGACTTCATTTAAACTACAATTGAAAGCATCAATACCATAGTGTTTTTGGATTACCTCGGCGTAATCCCATTGTTGCCAGTCTTTAGATAAATCTATATCAAATTTGCCGATTTTAAATTGCACTTTGCCGTAAACTTTATTTAAAACATATCGATACATTTCTGCAATGAACGACATGCCGTCTTGCCAATTTGCATAAGCCCAATACCACTCCATGGCTATATGCTCTGGTAAATGTTCATCTGAGTAATTTTCGTTACGAAAGCGTGGACCTATATCAAAAACTTTTTCGTATCCGCCACCCAGTAGTCTTTTAAGTGGTAGCTCATGACTTATCCTAAGATAAAAATCTTGATCCAAAGCATCCATGTGCGTAACAAAAGGCTTTGCGTCAGCACCACCGGTTGTGTGCTCTAGTACAGGTATATTAATTTCGTAAAAACCATTATTTAGTAGAAAATCGCGAGTTGCTTGCCAAAAAACACTGCGCCTAATATATCGATCATAGACATCTTTATTAATATTTGTATCAATATAGCGTCTGCGCAAGCGTTCTTCTTTGTTAGTGAAGCCATCATGGCTTGTTGGCATGGGCCTTAATGATTTAGTTAGTAGTCTAAGAGAAATGACATCAATCGATGTTTCACCCGTTTGGGTTTTAATCACATTGCCGCCTGCTTCGATAAAATCACCAACGTCTAACAGCGGCAGTTGGGCCATACCTATGTGTTCTACTTTGCTGTCCAGCTCTTTGACTGTACTCTCTTGTAAGAATAGTTGTATCTGGCCGCTTGCATCTTTGATGGCAATAAACGCAATTTTGCCAAACTTACGAATACTTAATATCCGACCAGCTAATGTAACATTTTTGCCTTTAAAATCTTCGAATTCATCTATTATATCTTGCGCTGTATTAGAGCGATTCGTTGTTGCTGGGTACGGGTCAATCCCTAGCATTTTCAATTCTTGCAGTTTGCGCAAGCGTTCTTCGCGTAGTTCTTTAAGTGTTGCCATCTTAAAAATAGTATAACAAATTATATTTCTCTAAGTTAGCAGAGTAAATACATGTACAAATAATTTTTTTACTTAGGATAGTTCTACGATTTTGTAAATTGAGTTGTCGTTTGAATTAGCAATTTCGACCATATCACCTAGCTTTTTATCGATTAGTGCTATGCCTACTGGAGATTCATCAGATACTTTGCCATCTAGTGGATCTGCCTCTACTGTACCAACTACTTGAAACTGCTTGATTTTGCCACTATCAGCCCTTAGGGTAACCTTTGAGCCTAGCCTTACCTTGCTAACACTTTTTGGTACTTTAATAAGTTCTACATTTTTTAATATATGTTCGATTTCTGCTATGCGAGTTTCTGTTCGTTCTTGATCTGCCCGAGCTGCAGCATATTCGGCGTTTTCGGCCAAATCACCTAGTTCGCGAGCACTTTTTATTGCCTCTGTAATAGCACCGCGTTGCGACACTAGATTATCATGCTCTGCTATAAGCTCATCAATACCCTCTTGAGTTAATTTATACTGCTTTTTCATATGCTCCTTAAATTGCTATTTTATGTCGGTCACCTCTGTAGTACTCACCCAGGATTGACCTAGTATACTGTAAAATTGGATATCATGCCAGGCTTTTTATAAGTTTTTCATTTATTACTAAATTTACTTCTTTAGACTGGCGTAGTTTTACTTCAAAGATTTGCCTTTCGACTGTTTTTTCACTTACCACTACCCTAGTTGGGACACCATATAAATCGGCGTCAGCGAATTTTACACCTGGGCGCTCATCTCGATCATCCCACAAAACACTAATATTATTATTGTTTAACATTTCATAAAGTTTGCTGCATTCATCAATTACTTGTTTCGTGTCGCCAATTTGCACTAAATAAACCTTAAATGGTGCTACATTTTCGGGCCAGATTAAACCTTTTTCGTCAGCGAAGTGCTCTGCCAAAATACCCATAGTTCTGCTTATACCTATACCATAACAACCCATGATGACTGGCAGTTCTTGCCCTTTTTCATTGATAAAATTTAAACCCAATGCATCTGTGTATTTGGTCTCAAGGTGAAAAGTGTTTCCTGCTTCTACGCCCTTTCTCTCGACTAATTTATCACTGTCTAATCCAAGTTTAGTTAAAGTTTCGATACTGTAAATATCCTTATTTATTGCTATCTTTTTATCCTGATCAACAAATATTGTATCCTCACCAATATCGCTCACTGTTTGCCATTCGTCACTGAATCGATCTGTAAATATTCCTCCATCAGCGTAGGTACGATACGTTATTTCACCAATTCCTAGCCTTTCATAAACTCTGTAGTATGCTTTAACCGCTTTTTCATATAATTGCTCATGCTCTTGCTGGCTTCTGGCCAAAGAGTACATATCCTTCATTACAAATTCTCGCCCTCGAAGCAAACCACTTTTAGCCCGAAGCTCATTACGAAATTTGCTTTGAATTTGGTAAATGTAAAGTGGCAAATCTTTGTAAGAATTCACAAAATCACCAAGCATATCAACTACGGGCTCTTCATGAGTCAATCCAACGCCCAGTTCTGTTCCATTAATAAGTTTTGTTTTAAACCAGTTATCTACTTTTTTATCGTCCCATCTGTCTGTCTTTTCCCAGATATCTTTAGGCTGCAATACTGTCATTTGAACTTCTTGACCACCAATTGAGTTCATCTCTTCTCGTACTATGTTTTTAATATTTTCTAGGACCCTTAGCCCGAGAGGAAGATAGGCATAGACTCCCGCCATCTCTTTATGTATGAACCCAGCCCTTATTAATAACTGAGCATTTTTAGAGGTTTCATCTGCTGGTACGGATTTACTTGATTTGGTAAAAAGTTGGCTATGTTTCATTGTCTATGAGTTGATTTTAACCTAGTGGCTGGCAAACACAAAGATTGCTAAAAATGCTATGCCGTTTTTTATAGCGTGCAAACCTACACATACCCATAAATTTTTAGTCTTTTCTAACAAAAATATCATTACCAAAGACAGCACAAATACATCTATACCTACATTCCACTGAAAATGCAGTACAGCAAAAAAAACACTTGCTACAAGCGCAGCAATTATTTTTGGCCACTTTGAGGCTAAGCCCCGATACAAAAACCCCCTAAAGAGCATTTCTTCGGCGAGTGGTGGTATTACAACTAAACCAACAAAAGCTACCATCAATTGCCATCCAGCTGCGGTAGTATAGCCAATATTTTGTACTTCTTCTTCGTTAAAACCAGGTATTAAATTAGCAATTGTTATTGCGATTATCAAAAGTATAAAATAAACCACAAGACCTATAAACATCCAAAAGAAATCTTTTTTCGTAAATTTTTTAAATCCCAAATCTTTAATTTTAGACTTACGCCTCTTTAGAAAAAACCATAGCACAATAATTAGTGTTGTTGCTGATAGGCCACCAAGTGCCAAATTTATCCACGTAGAATTATCTATAACACTATTAATATCTTTACCCTGATTAAGCGCCCCGACTACAACCATGGGTAATACTAAGATTAATTGCGAGGCCATGTAAGCTACTAGTGATACTAGCAGTGCACTTTTAGGACCCCAAGCTAGCTTTTTAGTTTCTTGTTCAATGGATTTATCTACTGTTTGATCCATTTTTTTAACTTAAAAAAACCTTTTTACGTCTACTACAGTAATTAGTAAAAATAAACCCATCAAAACTGCAAAACCGGTACCGTGTATCCATTCTTCTGTTTTTGGCAAAAGTGGCCTGTGGATAGCATGATAAAAGGCCGTTACAGCTACCCTGCCACCATCTAATGCTGGTATTGGCAAAACATTCATTATTGCTAGAGTTAGACTTATTAAAGCCACGACAAAAAGCGTAAACTGGAATCCCAAACTAGAGCCCTGTCTAAATATGGCATATATCCCTACTGGGCCAGATACGTTTTGGCTAGCTGCACTTGCTTTAGCTTTTGCTTCTTTGCCATGCCCCATTACTGCATTGCCTAATGAGGCAAGCAGATTTGCAACCGCCAAAGCTAGAGCTTTAAGAGTCATGCCTGTTAACTGTACGCTTAAACCCACCGCAACAATCGGTGCAGACCAAGTAGACTTTGCTAGTTTATAATCCGTACTGCCCACCCCCAAATAACCTTTTGGGTTATCAGATTTAATTGATTTTTCAACTTCGTTATTTGTTAAAAGGGTAGCACTAGTAACAAAGTTGGAACCATCACGATCATAAATTATTTTGACGTTTTGGCCGGCATGGTTTTTTGTAGCAACGTGCAGTTGTTGCTGATTTTCAATTTTTTGGCCATCGATGCTAGCAATATTATCGCCGCTTTTTAAACCTGCTTTTGCTGCTGGCGAATTATCTTCTATAAAATTTAGTATCACCTCACTACGTATTATCTTGGTGTCACTTTTTACAGTGAACTGATTGTTCACTAGTTGCGGCATGCCGACCCAAGCTACTACTGTGAACATAATAATTGCTACTATTAAGTTCATCATTACGCCTGCCAGCATTATTCGCATCTTAGCTGAAAGATTTACTGAGCCGTAAGAGCCTTTTTGAGTATCGCTATCATGTTCTCCTTTTAATCTTACAAAACCACCCAGCGGTAGTGCATTGACGCTGTAATAGCCCCTAAATATGCCCTTACCCATAGTTTTACCAAATAATTTCGGCGGGAAACCAACTCCAAATTCTTCTACATCAACCCCGTTACGTTTGGCTACAATAAAGTGCCCATATTCGTGAACTACTACCAGTAATATGAATAAAAATATACCTAGAATTAGTAATGACATTTACTTTTTAACCCCCAAAACGCCTTTGCCTTAAATTATAATCATCTAAAGCCTTATCTAGCTCTGTTTCGTTAAAGTCAGGCCACATAATATCTGTAAAATATAGTTCGCTATAGGCTACGCGCCAAAGCATAAAGTTGCTAAGTCGCCGTTCGCCAGAAGTACGTACAACCAAATCTAGAGGTGGTATATCTGGGCCGTATAATGCCTTACTAATAGCTTGTGTAGTGACCGATTTGCCCCTATATATTAGCTTATTGCATGCATCTGCAATTTCATTTTGGCCGCCATAGTTAAAACATAAATTGATATTTGCTTTTTTATTATTTCTAGTAAGTTCTTCGGCATCTTTAAGTGCGCTAATAATTTTTTTTGACAAATTCGTTTCTTCGCCAAGCCACCTAAAACGTATACCTTTTTTATGCAAATCTATAATATCTTTTTTTAAGAACTTTAATATTAAGGCCATTAAATACTTCACTTCATCTTTAGACCTAGACCAGTTTTCGGTAGAAAAGGTATAGGCAGTAAAATATTTTATGCCCCTACTTGCCATTGCATCACCAATTCGTTTTATCATTTCGGCACCTCTTAAGTGCCCTTCTAGTGTTGATAAGCCCTTAGCTTTGGCCCATCGGCGATTGCCATCTAATATAATCCCAACGTGTGTTGGAATAGTTTTTTGGTTTGTGTCAGACATGTTTTGTAATTGTAGCCTTTATATTAAAATTGTATCTATACCTTTAACAAATAAGTCCGTTTGATTATTAGCATCTTTAGCTGAAATTATGCTTTATGGTTAAACGGTCATTATTTCTTTTTCTTTTGAACTGGCCAAACCCTCTATCTCGGCTTTTGTTTTAACCATCATGTCATCTATTTGCTTTTCGATGCGATTATAATCGTCTTCGCCAATTTTTTTTGCAAGTTTTGCTTGCTTGGCATCATCTAGCGCATCATGACGAATGTTGCGTGCACTTATTAAACTCATTTCTACCTTTTCACCAAGTTGTTTAACAATTTGTTGGCGTCTTTCGGTTGTTAGCGGCGGTATCGGCACTCTTACCAAACGGCCATCATCCATCGGATTCATATTTAATGATTGACTATTGCGTATAGCATCAGCAATTGCAGCTAAGTTGTTGGGGTCAAAGGGGGTTATTTGTAGCAATTGTGCCTCTGGTGCGGTTATGGCAGCTACTTGAATAATTGGCACTAGAGTTCCGTACGACTTGACCATCACGCCCTCTAACATACTAGGGTGTGCCCTACCTGTACGGAGTTTTTTTAGTTCGTCAATAAAATGATTTTCGGCCGCTGTTAATTTAGTTTTTACCTCTGTAATGATTTGGTTTGAATCCACTAATTTTCCCTCTTATATTGTACCTTTATTGTAGCAAAAAATAGCGGTGATTACACCGCCGTAAGTTATTAATCATTTATAAATGCTAGTTATTCTGCTTCTGCTTGTAAATCTAAACTTTCAATAAAAGCTTGACGGGTGCCATTGCAATCTCCAAAAGTAATTTTTATGGCCCTTGCACCCAGACCTTTATCGAATAATTCTTTGGTCTTTTGTTGTAATTCGTTGCTGGCTACTTCTTCTATTATTAAATCTTTTTCGCTCGCAGCAAAAGCGATTCTTGTAAAATCTTCAGAATCTATATATACAAACACGTACAAACCTTTAACAATTTCCTTGAATAAAATAAAGTTTGAAGTTACCAATAAAGAAATCAAAGACTTATTCGTAAATTATTTCTGATCTAACCTATAATAACT
>CAZIHK010000072.1:0-3942 GCA_964539035.1 uncultured Candidatus Saccharibacteria bacterium
CCACAACTATAAAAGCCATCAGCCAGACTATTAACACACCAGATATTTGGACATTTGTAGGCGAAGATACAATCCCAAGATCTCTTGCTTGAGCCTTTTTACGTCATACTCAGGACGAAGCGGCTAATACTCTTCAGCCAACATCACGGTCAGAACCCGACAGCATTCAACGCTAAGCGGATCTGCCCATAAATCTAATGCCTCGTCGTAGTAATCTATTTTCCAAAATAGCTTTTTGCCAAAGCAAGTGAATGATCCGAAATCATGTTCACCGTAAGGATCGTTGTCCTCACTAAACTTATTAAAATCTCGAACTTTACTTATCACCTCAGTGATATCGGGTAACGCCGATACACCTCTGGTTAACATAAACCCTTGACGAGTTTTACGATATTCATCGTTTAGACTGGCTATCCTTTTAGCTCTAATCAAATCTACATTTTCCATATGCACCTCCTTTAGCTTTATTTACTTAAACTTTTTAATAACTTTGAAGCGAATCGACCGACCGCTCTGTCGATGGAGGACGGCTTAAGACTAATCGTGTCAAGGTGGAGCTCCCACTAGACTTTAATAAAAGAAAAATAATATCAATTAGTCTAGTGGCAGAACGACCTTGATGCGGTTAGTACAAGCCGTATAATGAGGAAGACAGTGGGAGGTCAACTCTTTGCAGAACAATATTTGAGATTTTTTGATATTTATGTTTTAATAGTAGCCCGATTACAATCTTAAGCTATGAGGGACCCCCTTTGTAAAGTAATTTACCCGTTGACAGTATATTTACAAAAAAACGTTCTACGGGTACAATGTAGTTATGAAGATTTATTTTTCCAATCAGGGCAACTTGCGTAATTTTCGCAGTTTTGTGGAGTCTTTGGATTTTACAGATCCCGATTCATTAGAGATTTCTACGCATAATAAGTGGGTAACGGTTCATCCTGCGAATCTTGTCTTGACGGCAGCGCTCGCTATGCAAATAGGCAAAGAAAATGTCGAAATTATCGGTAAAATACCTGATACTGGAAGATACCTAGATAGAATGGGTCTATATAGTCTAACTAAAACGCCATCACCGTTTACCTACACGAAAAAGGAAGAGGCCGGAAAATTTGTTCCGATAAAAGTTATTCGAACAGCCAATGATCAATCGCGTTTCATTATTGACATCATACCGTTACTTCATTTATCCGAAAATAATGCCACAATTATCAAATATATTATCGGCGAATTAGTACGGAACGTCATAGAGCATTCTTTCGCTAAAGACGGTGCTGTTGTTGCGGCGCAGTATTATAAAAAAAATAATCGCGTAAGCATTGGTATATGTGATACGGGGATTGGTATTTGGAAAAGCATGCAAACGCATTGGCATCCAAAAACCGACGCTGAAGCCTTGGATCTCGCATTAACACCAGGTATTACTGGAACGACTCGTAAAGAAGGTGGTACATCAGAAAACGCTGGAGCTGGCTTATTCTTCATTAAATCAATTGCCAAGATTACCCGTAATTATTTTGCAATTTATAGTGGTAGTGCCGAATATACGCTGCTTAAACATGACAAACGGGTTAAAGGTATGCCAAGATTATATGCCGATCCGAACCGTGACCCACACCGCAGCACAAATGCAGTACCTAGTTTTAACGGCACTTTAGTTGCGGTCGATATTTCGCTTGACGAGACTACGGAATTTAATGATTTGTTAGCAAATATTGGTCGCGTTTATGATAAAGCGATTAGAGAGCGTAAAAAAAGTAAATATAAAGAACCGAGATTTATATGAAAAAAACAATAGCAATGAGAAAATTAATTGGAGATTTTGCTGAAAATAAAGATATTGCCAAAAGATTGCGCATAGATGAGATTATGCCTGAACTATCAAAAAAACATGAGGTGATTTTAGATTTCAAGGGTGTTAACGGTGCTACTCAATCTTTTATTCATGCGCTCGTAAGTGATCCAATTCGCGAGTTTAGAAATGTGGCATTTGATAATTTAGCATATAAAAATGTTAGCGGAGATATTCGTGAGATTATTTCCATTGTTTATAGATATATGCAGGAAAGCTTAGATGGAGATAATACGTGACACACTAATTTCGGTCCGACAAACTTCATGATATACGTCAACTTGGACGGTATCAGTTAAGGAAACATCATCAAAAGTTACAAAGTACGTTCACTCGGGCTGAATCTAGTAAATGTGTTTCAGGAATTTATAAAATGGCTAAAGATTTTAAATCACACGTTTTAAGAATATAATGTAATTAGGCCCTGTGGTGGAGGCCTTTGGGAGAGCATGTTTTGGCATGCTCTTTCTTATTTTATTAAAGTTGATCGCCTATGTTTACCAGAGAACGAACGACCTTGATAGTTTTGCTCGGTACGTATAATGAGAGAGTACGTAACGAGAAGGGACTGTATGAAATATCTATGGATGACTATTTATCACAAACAGTCTAAGTATTTACTGAGATCACTTTACTAATCGAATGTAATCATATATAATCGTATATAGTAAAGGAGATACGATTATGAACACAAACCGCTTCGAAAAAAGAATTATCATTACCTCCGAGGTATTAAATAAAATTACTGGGATAGATCGAATTAAAGGGCAATGGATGGGTGGCCTCAAGATAAGTCCACAAATCCTAGGACGTTTAAAGACCTCTGTAATTATTACCTCGTCTGGCTCTTCAACCAGAATCGAAGGCTCAAAACTTAGCGACGAGGAAGTAACACGACTATTACGTGGTCTTAAGACGAATCAACCCAAGAACAGAGACGAACAAGAAGTGGCTGGGTATGCAGATCTTTTAGGCCGAATATTTGATCATTACTCTAATTTAAAACTTACCGAAAATAACATTCTAAATTTTCATTCGATTCTTTTAGGTTTCTCAGATAAAGACTCTTCTCACCGCGGTAAGTATAAAACAGCGGACAATAAAGTGATTATTCAAAACGACATCGGGCAGACGTCGGTATTATTTGAGGCGACCAAACCATATCTTGTCAAGCCAGAGATGGACGATTTAATGCAATGGACAGAAGAAAGTTTCACATCAAATACATTGCACCCTCTACTATTAATAACCAATTTTGTCTTTGAATTTCTTGCGATTCACCCATTTCTTGACGGGAATGGTCGGTTAAGCCGATCGCTAACAAATCTTTTATTGCTTCGGGCTGGTTATTCATATGTTCCCTATATAGCGTTAGATGAAATTATTGAAGACACTAAAAATCAATACTACTTGGCGCTAAGGGAGACCCAGAAAACTTACAAAACTAAAAATGAAGATCTTTCATCTTGGCTAAACTACTTTTTGGACGCTCTCTTAACGCAGGATCGTAAGGCAATTGACCTGATGGAAAATGAAAAGTCAGAAAAATTACTTTCTAATAATCAACGCACTGTTCTTGGTTTATTTGACGATAATGTAAGTTTATCAGTTTCAGAAATTGATAGTCTGCTACAGAAAGAAATACCAGTTCCGACATTAAAACAACTACTCGCTAAATTATCCTCTTTGGGTTTAATCGATAAAATTGGTCAAGGACGAGCCACAAGATATCAAAAGGCTATTATCATTTAATGATCTATCCATTGTCTCCACAATATTACTAATGCTATAATAAAACCAATTAAGTTAATCAAGGACGTCTAGATATTAGCTAAGAGTAATAATAAAATAAATTATGAAAAAATATATCTCTAATAAGTTAAATCCACGTTCTGGCTCTGTTCCTCTTACTCAAACTGACCCACGGTCACAAATACTGAGCCTGTCGAAGGGTTTTACCATCGTCGAACTCCTAGTCGTAATAGTAGTCATAGCCATCCTAGCCGTGATAACAATTGTTTCCTTTACAGGCATCTCTCAAAAAGCCGTCGCCTCTTCATTACAGTCTGATCTATCCAGTGCTAAAAAAC
>CAZIHK010000073.1:0-4249 GCA_964539035.1 uncultured Candidatus Saccharibacteria bacterium
ATGTTGCAACCGTTGGCGCAGGAACATCAATTAACGGTGATGTCTTGGCACTTTCAAGTTATACGTTAACTCTTTCAGGATCAGGCACTCCATTAGTTCTGGTTAACTTCAAGGGTACTGTTACGGCTGGAACCGGAACGATCAATTATACCGGTTCGAGCGCAACCAGTCTGGCTGCAACGACTTATTATAATCTTGGTGTGGGCACAACTTCTGACGTTGGCGCCAGCGTAACATATACACTTCTAGGCGCAACGACAGTTTCTAATACGATCACAGTGGGTAACGCGGGCTCTACAAATACAGACTATCTTTCTGGCGGAAGTCAGGTTTTAACCCTATCGGCATCAAGCACTACTGCGTGGAGTGTTACGGCAAAAGGTGGTTTTACTTGCGCAACGTCAACTGTTAACTACCTAGGTTCCTCGGCAACAACAGTTGCCGCTCTCACCTACTATAGCCTGGGAGTTGGAACCACTGCAGATGCTCTAGCGGCTGTAACTTATACTCTGGCTAATAATATTTCGGTTGGTGGAATTCTAACGATTGGAAATATTTCATCGACGAACTCGGATATTTTGGCCGCCTCGTCGTACACGATTGATTTTACTGGTTCTGGATCGGTTTTCTCCATTTCAGCCAAGGGAACTTTTACCTGTGGTACCGGAAATGTTACCTATAACGGATCGAGTGCAACAAATATTGCTATTGCTACATATTACAACCTTGGTGTCGGTACGACTTCCGACTCAAATGCTGGCGTAACGTATACGGCTGGTGGTGCGATCACGGTTTCAAATGTTCTTACTATAGGTAATGCTGGCTCTACAAATTCAGACATTTTCTCTGGCTCGTCGAATGTTATAACCTTGAGCGGCACCGGTACGCCGTTTGTTATTACCACAAAAGGAAGCTTTACTTATGCAACTTCAACAATAGCTTACACTGGAGGCACCTCAGCCGTTAATGTTACCTCGACCACTTACTACAATTTAACAGTTAACAAGGCCTCAACTACTTACACTGCGCTTGGAGATATCACGGTCACGAGTGTATTTACCATTACCGCGGGTACATTTGATGCTTCGAGCCGAACAATTACTTTGTCTGGTTCCGGTACGCCTTTTGTCAAAACTGCAACGCTTACACCTTCGACTTCGACTTTTAACTTTACGGGAAGTTCGTCAACTACAGTTGCCGGGGCGACCTATTATAATCTCGGGGTCGGTACGACATCGGATGCAGGTACTGCCGTTACTTACACATTGGGAGCGGCAACTACGGTGTCAAACGTTTTAACGGTTGGCAATCCTTCGTCGACGAACACCGATCTGCTTTCAGGATCATCTTATGTCTTGACTCTTAGTGGATCTGGCACGCCTTTTAATATTACATCAAAAGGTGGTTTTACTTATGCAACTTCGACCGTAACTTATTTGGGTGCATCTGCCACAACTGTTACTGGTGGAATTACATACTACACGTTAGGCTTAGGCACAACTTCTGATGCCTTGGCGGCGGTCACTTACACACTTGGCGCGGACATAACTGTCGCAAACACTTTAACTATCGGCAATGCCTCTTCAACTAACTCTGATACATTTGCGGCTTCTTCGTACACTATTAACTTCACTTTGGTAGGAACTCCACTCGTTATTACAACCAAGGGGATATTTGCTTGCAATACAAGCACAGTGAACTTTAATGGCGCAGGTTCTGTTACTGTTGCGAGTGCAACGTATTATCATTTGGGTTTTGTTGGTGCCAGTGGAGCCAAAACTGCCGCCGGTGCGTTAATTGTGAATGGTAATTTTACGCTCGGTGGTGGTGCAACTTTTACAACCGGCGCTTACACTCATAACTTCTATGGAAACTGGGTAGTAAATACTACTGCGGCTACACCACTTACCGCCACAGGCAGTACGGTTAACTTTAATGTTCCCTCTAGCCCAGCCGCGACCTCATTTACCGGCACCGCTACAAATGCAACCACATTTGTAATTGTTAATATCAACAATACCAGTGGATTCAGTATCTCAACTGCGGGTAATCCAACTCTTGCTCCGATGGCTGCTTCTGGAGTTTATACAGTTGTGGCAAATGTCACCGTTACTAATTACGGAACAGTGACCTTGGCCAGTAGTCTAGCTGGAACTGGGTATTGGACTCAGGCTACCGGTTCAATCTTAAACCTGTCGTATACATCAGCATCGATCATTACTCTTACCGCCGCTAACTTTGACGCACATACTAATAATAATACCGTCAACTATTCTGGTGCGGCGCAAACTTGTTTAGTAACTCAGTATTATAATCTAACTTTCTCTGGTACCACCACGAAAACTTGCTTACCGACCTCTCCGATTCTTGGCAACGTAACAATGGCAGGTTCAACCGCTTCTTGGGCTTTAACAGCCACAGCAACACTGCAAATCAATGGCAATTTAAATGTTGGTAGCTCGGGCGCTGGTGGTTTTACCCAAAATGCTTACGCACTTCAGATCAATGGCAATATTGCAGTAACTGGCGGAACGCTGACGACGGCTGGCGCAACATTCACAGTTAACGGCACAACTGCGGTTTCAGCAGGTACTTTAACTTTGACTAATAATACGGGCGCTAAAACTTTTACTGGAAGAATAACTGTTACTGGTGGAACACTAAACGGTGCGAGTACTAACATCGTTTTTGTTGCCGGATTAACACATAACACTGCTGGTTCGGTTGCGATCACTGGAACGGTAACGATGAGCACAAACAATGGCTCGATTATTACTGACACTGCATCATCAATAACTGCTGTGACTTTTAATACAGCCAATAACTTTACTACTTCTGGTGCGGCTGCCTTAACTGTGGGCACTCTGACGGTAACTTCCCCCTCAACAGTCACTAATTCTGGTTTGGTAACTAATTCAACGTCTTTAGCGGGGACTGGAACTTTCGTTAATGGTGATGGCTCAACCGGAACGCTGACCTTGGCCTATGGCACAGTGCCAACGATAAGCACACTAACTACAACTGCGACTGGAAATACAGTGGTTTATACTTTTGACGGAGTAACTTCGGTAAAATCTACAACTTTTTATAATTTAACCATCTCCCCAACAATCACTGTAGCGAGAGCATATTCTGGTGCTGGTGCAATTACTGTTAATAACAATCTAAATATAAACCCAACTGCAGCTACCGCCCTAGCTTTGACTTTCACTTTAGGTGGCACAACCAGTGTAGCAGGCACAACAACGTTAACCGGGACAACACTTGGTACATCGATATTAGGTGTAATTGCAAAAAATAGGGTCTGTTTTGGCTTATTTTGATAATATTTGATCAATCATTTTGCGTTTTGTTTTGTAATTTAGACCTCTGTGTACTTTGACTAGTTCTTTGAGATGAGAGAAAGAACCCTCAAGCGAATTAGTAGTGTTTGGGATATTGAGTTTGAGATATTTTTGATAGGTAAAAAGATAAGGTAAATGTGTTTTCAAACTATAATGAGCTGATCTGATTCTTTTGTGAGTATAGAAATATTTGTCGGTAATTGGGTCTGTTGTTCTCTCTTTGAGAAAGTCGTGCCATTTCAAATACCACACATCCAATAAGTTAGAGAATTTTTCTTCGGTTGTATGACATAGCGTTTCAGCTATTTTCTTGAGCTCTATTCCGGCCTCAAGTTTTGGTTTTGTAGTTAGATGTCTGATGATTATTTGTCTCTGATGAAAGTGGCACATCTGAACGGGAACATCACCAAATATTCCTCTGATTCCAGGTCTGCCATCTGTTACGATCGCTGTTATCTTGAATCCTTGGCTTTCGATCTTTCTCCTGGCTCGGTAATATGATTCAATTCTTTCATAATCGATTTCTTTCCAAAAAATATTCTGTTTTGTCTTATCGGCTCGAAAAACCAATATGCCATATTGGCGCCTGAAGAAGGTGGCATCAGCAACAATGACTGTTTCGCAGGGAATGATATCCCTCTTTGGGAGTTCGTAACTCTCAAGCTGTTTGCGGACCCAATTGACGCTCTTGTTGTTGTCTCTAGCTAGTTGAGTGATGATTCTTCGCTCAAATACAAAATCACTCCAGATTGTTTTCCGGAGTCTATTTTTGTTGTACTTCGAGCAAAAATTCTTTTTACAAGTTAGACAAATATATCTTCGTTTGCCAGTTTGAAAACCCTTCTTTTTGGTTTTATTTGAAAAACAATACGGACATTTTTTTTATCATTTTATCACTCCCAATT
>CAZIHK010000074.1:0-3334 GCA_964539035.1 uncultured Candidatus Saccharibacteria bacterium
GTCGGCAGCGTCAGATGTGTATAAGAGACAGCAATTGAAGTTCGGCAACAATAAATTCTGGAACTGCTAAATCAAAAGGTACAAAGCCAGCTTTTGTTAATTCGACTATTCGGCCATCAATTAACGCGCAACTATCAAGCAAGGCTAACCGCTTGTTTTTTGTTGTTTTTATTGTTTTAACTGGATTAAATTTGAAAATCATAGCCACTAAAATGGCGATTAATAATATCGTTTGAATTATTTCTAGCATAGCTTCCTTTTGATAATTAGTCTTTTGATAAAAATGTGTTTAGCGCACTGCGTACATCGCGCATTTGATGTAGCCAACTTGGTGTTTTGTTGTTACCCATAACTTTTGGCCCAATAGCCGATGTAAAACCAAGCTTTTTGGCTTCTGATAATCTTTTATCTATCCAAGGTACATGGCGGATTTCGCCACTTAGTCCGACTTCGCCAAAAACCACGGCGTCTTCTTTTAACTGCATGCCCTTGGCAGCCGAGGCTATTGCCATACAAATTGCCAAATCTGCTGCTGGCTCACTTATTTTAACCCCGCCAACTATATTTATGTAAATATCTTTGTCGGCTAATTTTAACTTAGTCCGACGCTCTAGCATAGCAACTAGTAAATTAAGTCTGTTAAAATCTACTCCAGCGGCAGCTCTTTTTGGATATCCGTAACTAGTAGTATTGACTAATGCTTGTACTTCTACTAAAACTGGTCTGGTTCCCTCTAAAGTAGCTAGTACTACTGAACCATCGCTTTTTTGACGTTCTGCCAAAAGAGCTGCAGAGGGGTTGTCTACAACATTTAAACCGCTCTCGACCATTTCTAGTATGGCTGCTTCGTTGGTTGAGCCAAAACGATTCTTTATACACCTCAGTATCCTAAACCCGCCATAACGATCACCCTCAAGCTGTAGAACAACATCTACCGCATGTTCTAGTACTTTAGGGCCAGCGATATTACCCTCTTTGGTAACATGCCCAACTAAAAACAGGGCGGTTTTACTATGTTTGGCGGCAATACTCAATAGTTGTGCGCTATTAGTAACTTGGCTAACACTACCAGGTACCCCACTGATTTCATTTGCAGCTACAGTTTGTATGGAATCCACAACCACTAAATCAAAGCCACCTGTAACAATAGTTGTGGCAATATCGTTGGCACTAGTGCTACTAGCAAGCTTTAGATTATCATGTAAGGCTTTTAATCTTTTGCCTCTAAGGCTTACTTGATCAGGTGATTCTTCACCGCTAACATATAATACTTTTGAGCTTTTTGCGACCTCAAAAGCTAACTGTAGTAATAACGTGCTTTTGCCAATGCCTGGTTGCCCTGCGATTAGCACCACGCTCCCAGGTACAACACCGCCACCCAGCACTTCATTTATATCCTTTATACCCAAGCTTATTCGACCGCTAGGCTTTAGGCTTTTAGAATTTAGGGAAAATGTTTCCAGTGACTTACCGCTTTTTAGGGCTTGCTGGCTTTTGTTTGGTTCGCTTACATCGAGCTGTTGCTCAATAGTGTTCCATGCACCACATGCACTGCAACGCCCCGACCAGCCACTATGGTTAGATCCACACGCACTACACGTATAAGTTACTTTTGCTTTTGCCATACCATATATTCTACCAGCTAGGCTGCAAGATTATTTAGTTCATCTAATTACAATCGTTGCAATTGCCGAACAGATTTGCCTTAGTTCGTGATTATCAAGACCGGCAAGAGGCTTGCTTAACAACCTTTTGTCTACTGATAGGCTAATTACACTGAATACGCTCATGGGTTTTTTTAACATGCCAACAGATTGTTCACTTTCTTTATTCGCTTCAGCCTGCACCCTACCCTGTTCATCAATTAATACCGTCTTTAAAGCCTTAGCAGCTGTTGAGTTAGTCTCGTTGGTCTCAATAAGTGCCCGATATGACTTGATTAGAGTATTAGACATCCAAGATGGTTGTTGATCGTTTCTGACTATTTTTACTAATACGCCATCGGCTTTTGGCTCGGGATTAAAGGATTGTCTTGGGACATCTTCTAACCGCTCTACATCAAAATAAGCATTAGACACCAAAGACATTCTACTCCAAAATCGTTTAGCCGGATCTTGAGCAGTTATAGTGTTTGCTAATCTTTTGCCTATTATTAATACAGCAGACTTAAAATTTAATTGAGCTATCTTAAACATTAGTGGTTCAGAAATATGGTAAGGTATGTTTCCAACTATGTGGTACTCCCCCAGACCATCAAGAAATTGATTTGTTGCTTGCAAAAAGCTTTGCCAATTTACAATTATATCGCCATTTTTAGCCAACCCATCTAGCATAGGTCGGCATCTTTGATCTACTTCGTAGGCAATTACTTTGTCACCATTACCCAACAAACGCTCGGTGATAGCTCCAGGGCCAGCACCTATTTCTACACATATTGAACCGTGAGGTATTGCATCTGAAAGTCGATCCAAAAGTGCCTCATCGATAAGTATATGTTGACCTATTATTGATTTTGGTTCCAGCATATCAACATCATATACTGCTGCAATATTATCGTCAAAAGCTGTAGTTTACCAAATTTTATTGGCTTGTAAAGGTATCGACACGGCTATTTAGATTTTGGGCTAGATTCTGTTGTTGGATATTTAATGCATTCCTAATCAAAACTAGCCTGTTGTATTCTTCAACCAGTTTCTGAACCTCAGCTACCTCATTGTTATAACTATTAACATCACTGTTGTATGTATTTGCTTGAATGTTATATTGAGCATTTTGCCTGTTTGATGATAAAGAATCTAAACTAGCCTTTTGGGTCTGCAAGTGTTTGCCTTGGGTTTCCAAATCTGCCTCACGCCTTTCTATCTCGGCTTTGCGCAAGGCCAAATCGGCATCATACTTTTCTACTTGCAAGTTAATATCGTCAAATACTTTTTGATATCCATTGGCATAAGCCACAACCTTAGAACGGTCATCAAAGTACCTAGAATAATAGGCCTCTAGTTCTGGACCAATGTCTTTTACTTCTGTAGCCATGATAGAATGAAGCTCATTTGGCACAGAACCAGGCTCTTGTTTTTGATAGCTATCTGCCAATGTCGTTATACGAGGGTCACTTATACGTTTAAAAGCTAGCTGCACCATTTCGTCTACTCTTTTACGTTCACTTGTGCTTAGCCGATTGTAGGCCGCATGCAGCATCTCGTGGGCTGCTGTTACTTGTTCTACACCGTCAAGCTGAGAGTCGTCAACCTTAAAAAGATATATGTTAAGCCCGTTATAGCAACCCAGTACTATAGTTTGTTCGGATTGTTTGCACTTATCACCAAAAGTAGAC
>CAZIHK010000075.1:0-8158 GCA_964539035.1 uncultured Candidatus Saccharibacteria bacterium
TGCATGTAAAAATAACCAGCAGCCGCAGCCGCTATAACAAATAATACTGCCAAAATAATTATCCAAATCTTAGCCTTAGATGATTTCTCTTTTTCATCTACAGCTGGTGTTGGTGTTTTGTTTTCTACACTAGTTTCAATCGTATCTAAGCTGTCTAAGTTTAGATTTGATTTTGTAGGTGCCATAAAACCATCTACACCCGAGACAGGAGTACTGCCATCAGCTGGTTTCATGCCATCAATGCTCTGGTTCTGGTTATCTTGGTCCATGTAACTATCACCCCTCTTAATTTAATTGCTTAAGGTTAGTATACCGCAAAATTTTAAACTACAACAGTAGAAAAGCTTAAGCATTTATAATCCTATAATTTACTATTTTACTATTAAGTGTTAATGGATATATACTCTAGCCTATGGATTTGCATATTTCGGGGCCTAAACCAGATTGGGAAGAAATTATACCAGAAGATCGCAATGTTCATCAACGCGTAGCAGCAGCTACAGACGGATGGGGAACCTTTGCCAACCTCTTAGGATTAGTAAAGGTTGGTTTAAATACATCGGCATGCCTCGATATACATCGCAGTAAAGGCAAAGAGCTAGTTAAACCTCTAATTAAATTTACAGCAGAGGGTATTTTAGACGTTGCGGATGGTTGGATTGCCAATAAAACCCAGACAAAAAGTCCTAAAGGTAAACTTATCGACGCTGGTATAGATAAAGTGAATACTTTGCTTGCAGCTGCAGTAATAAGTAAGTATGATGTACTGCCAAAAAACGTGACTATACCAATCATACTAAGTCAAGGTGCTGTTGCTCTAGGTGGAATTGTGTCTTATCTAACCGGAAAAGAAATGCGTATTCAAGCTACCAAAGAAGGTAAAAGTGTTATGCGAGATGGCAAAACCGGTGCAGGATTACATATGTTATCCAGGGCACTAGAGCAGTCAAATAAATCTAAACTTTCTAAAATAGCTATGTTTGGGGCAGGTATTTTATATAATTTTTCTGCAAGCAATATACCTAAAGTCACAGCTGACTATTCAAATAGGCTTCTAGACCATGATTACGAATATTAGAACTATGAATATTAACTAAGCAGTAGCATAATATAACACACAAGGAGAAAATAATGGCGAAAGATAAGGGCCGTAAAGAGAAAAAGAAACCCAAGCAAAAAAAGGCTTAGGTTATATGCTTAAATTGCAAATATTCTAAAATCAGCTGTATCTTGTTGAATTATTAGCTAGTTAAGCTATTTATTATTAACACTTTAGCAACAGATTAGGGTAGAATATGCATTAACCATGCATTTAGTCTTGCCTTCATATACAGTTTTCGCTTTTATAGCCGAGTGGTTAATCCGTATCGTGATGTTGTTTGTTGTGCCACATAATCGTAAACCCGCTTCGGCTACAGCGTGGTTGGTAATAATTATGCTTTTCCCAACCATTGGTTTACTTATATTTTTGCTTATAGGTAGCCCAAAATTACCCAAAAGGAGGCGTAATTTGCAAGCTACTATGGATAGAATAATCACTAAGTCAGTTAAAAAGGCTGCCAAAAACTCTGAACTAGCAAAATATATTTACCCTGCAAGTATCAATAGTCGTATTGAGCCTTTTGTAAAACTTAATGCTAATTTGGGCAGTTTCCCAGCTTTTAACGGTAATAAAGTAGAACTATATTCGGATTATTACGGAACATTCGGTAGCATTATTAAAGATATTAACAAAGCTAAAAAATTTGTCCACATAGAATACTATGCTCTTGCTCTAGACGACCAAACCGAACCGGTTTTTGATGCGTTAGCCAAGGCAATTAAAAGAGGTATTAAAGTCAGAGTATTATTCGACTCATATGGTTCGCGTAAATACCCACACTACCGCAAAATGAAGCGAAAGCTTACTGCCATCGGAGCTGAATGGCACAAATTATTGCCTCTTGGTATACCTTTTAAAACTTTCACTAGGCCCGATTTGAGGAACCACCGTAAAATAGTCGTAATAGACGGCCAAATTGGCTATACCGGTTCACAAAACTTAATTATGCAAAATTACCACCGCCACGATGAGTTGTTCTATCAAGAGCTAGTCGTAAAAGTGCAGGGGCCAATCGTATTGCAATTAGATGCTGCTTTTATGACAGATTGGTACTCCGAGACTAAAGTGTTATTAGATGTTAACTCACTACCTGAGGCTAATATTGATACTAGCGTAAAGGGTAAAACTCTTGCCCAACTTTTACCAAGTGGACCAGGTTACGAGAATGACAATAATTTAAAGCTATTTAATGGGTTAATCCATGCAGCTAAAAAAAGAATAGTAATAACCAATCCCTACTTTGTACCAGATGGATCTTTGATGGTAGCAATCACCAGTGCTGCTCAAAGAGGAGTTGAAGTAATAATGATAAATAGCGAGGTTATGGACCAAGCCCTGGTAGGACATGCTCAAAGGTCTTATTACGAAGAGCTTTTAAAATCAGGTGTAAATATTTATTGGTACGAAAAACCTATTTTATTACATTCTAAACACATAACCATTGACGACGACATTGCAGTTATTGGTTCGAGTAATCTTGACATGCGTTCATTCCAATTAAATCTAGAGGTTACTTTAGTCTGTTACGACGAACAAATTGTAAAATCACTAGATAAAATTCAATCAAAATATCTTGAACAAAGCAAGCTATTGGCCCTTAAAAAATGGCAGTCAAGACCGTTGCGCTCAAAAATGCTAGACGATTTGGCGCGTCTTACGGCTGCTCTGCAGTAAAAGCCCGACTTACCGCTAGCCACAATAGAAGATCTTTTCATTATATTCTCAGCTAAAACTAATATAATTAAAACTATAATACACTCTGTTAAATGCATATCTACCCAAAAACAGCTCATAAAGTATACTACTCAATAATTGCCGGTGCTCTAATAGCTGTTATTGTTGGCTGGTTGCTTGGTAATATTAATACAATCACGCTTCCAGGATCATTACTAGTTTCCGTCGCTAGGCTTTTTGGGTTAATCGCTGCATTTTCAATATTGCTAGAAGTATTATTGATCAGTCGCATACCATTAGTAGAAAACTACTTTGATCTCGATCGCATCTTGGATTTGCATCGTCTAAATGGTTACGGGGTACTTCTAGGTACGATTGGTCATATTGTTTTTTTGTCATTTGGTTACTCGGCAGCCAGCCAGATAAATGCTTTTTCACAATTTATACAATTAAATACCCAGAATCGAAACGTTTTGTTAGCAAGTATCGGAACAATAATATTCTTTATTGCTGCTTTAATATCTATTAAAATTATCCGCCAAAGACTTAAATACGAAGTATGGTACTCAATACATTTGTTTATTTATGTCGCAATACTGCTTGTTTTCTTCCATCAAATTTCTAATGGTGGCGATTTCAAAGACCAGGTTTGGTTTAAATATTACTGGATAACACTTTACGTATTAGTGCTTGGTAGCTTATTAATTTATAGGCTAAGTCGACCAATATATAAATATTTTAAACACAAATTTACAATACAAAAAATCACTAGAGAAGCGGAAGACATATACTCCATAATTGTTACAGGAAAAAATATAACTAAATTTCTGTTTCTGCCAGGTCAATATGCAACAATAAGGTTCTTAAAACGCGGTCTGTGGTTTCAGGCTCATCCATATTCAGTATCTTCCGAGCTAGGTCAGGATTATATTAGGTTTACCATAAAGTTAAAGAGCAATTACAGCAGAGATATATTAACCCTTGGGTCTGGCACAAAAGTCCTAATAGAAGGGCCAAGAGGCTCGTTTATACCCACTAGATCAGACAAAGATGTTGTGATACTAATCGCATGTGGTATTGGCATTGCACCGTTTTTGTCTTCTATCAATAAACTACTGTTATCTAAAAAAGCAGTCTATTTGTTTTATGCTGTACATAGCCCAAAAATGGTTGCCTTCAAAAAGCAGTTAGATAATTACAAACTTGCAGGTCTACATCTAAAATACTGTATAAGTACATCTGGCAGTCGCATAGATGATAATCTATTAAAATATTGTGCTTCTATTAACGAAGATGCTGACATATTTATTTGTGGTCCAACTACCACTTCAAAGCTATTTATTAAAAAGTTAGCTTCTTTTGGGGTACCAAAAAGCAACCTTAAATCAGAACAATTTATATTATAGCTATATCTTGAGGTTTAGATCACTTGATGTTATTACATTCAGGTCTCTATCTATAAATATTGCTGAGTAATCACTAATATTATTAATAAAATCAGGACCATCCGAACCCATCGCCATTAGGGCCGTAGCTAAAACGTCAGCTTTTTCTATTTCGGGCCCAATCACAGTCACACTCGTAAGAAATAAGTCATTCTTTTTAGTGATTGGATTAATAATGTGCAGGCCTTTTTCATAGTAACCAGACGTTGCAACCGAAAAATTGTTTGCTCTAATGGAACCTATTATTGACTGCCTTTGGACAGGATGTTGTATCCCAATCTGCCAAGCTGTAGATTCACTTCTAGCTAGAATGTCTCCACCAGCATTAATAAAAAATTCTCTATTACTATTTTTTAACAATAGTTTTGATGCCTTATTTATTGACCACGCTTTTACAAAGCCAGTGGGGTTATATGATACACCATCAAAATACGGCGAAAAGTACCCGTTTGTATACTTTTCATAATATTCACAAGCACTTTTTACTTCAGCGAACTCTTTACTTAGTTTTACGCTATTATCTTTATTATATTTACTAAGCTCTGTTGAGTCATTAAACGGGCTAAACTTCCTTTCTACACTAACAAAGTGCTTTTCTAACTCTAAAAAAATGCAGCTGTTTACTTTTCCCCTTATTTCTACGCTAATAGGCATTCCCATAGCATAAAATACTTGTCTCATTTTTTAAGATCTAGCTTTGTCGATAGCCGATTGCAAAGATTGTATATAACTTTGGCTAGTATAAGTGGCCCCTGATATTGCATCAATGCCACTTGATTGTTTAGCAATAGTTTCACTAATAAGTTTTGGGCCTGCAAAATCACTAATCGATTTAGAGCGACTATCAACATCAGGCATAGAAAGCAAGTTAACGTTGCTAATCTTACCACCTAATACGTTAATTGATACTTGTACGTTACCAAATTGATTTGATTGTGAATTTCCTGTGTACGTACCATCCTTAAATGAAGCAGTCGTATTAGTCGTAGATTGATTGTTGATATTTGAGGTAGGGGTTACAGTTGTTGCTGCAGTAGTAGCTTGAGTCTGTGTAGTTGATTGATTTGCTTGGGTATTTGTATCTTTGTTCTTTGCCAAATATAGGGTCAATAACCCAAGAGCTGCAATTACTATAATCACCACTAATGTTTTTCTCATAGCCTCAATTATAATGATTATTCTGAGATAGTACTGAATTATAGTTTAAAGTACTAAATCCATTAATTAAGTGTTATTTATTATTAAATAACGCTAAAATAGATGGTACTTATGAGCAACTTGCCGCAGTTGATAGTACTAAGTCTATATTTAGTCGATTGGATTCTCCGGATTATAATGATTTTTATTGTTCCCAGAAATCGCAAACCATCATCGGCAACCGCTTGGTTATTACTAATTATGTTTTTGCCGTTTTTAGGTTTAATAGTATTTTTATTACTAGGAAGCCCAAAACTGCCGAAGAAAAGACGTGACAAGCAGTTCAAAATGAATAGCCTTATAAAACAGACTACTGATGAAGCGACCGTGGACCCAAAATTTGCCAAACTTATCAATTTTGATATCCCAATTCGATACCAGCCATTTGTCAAATTAAATCAAAGTCTTGGCGGTCTGCCGGTATTTAGTGGCAATTTAATTCAACTGTCTCCCAACTACAACGACACAATACTAATGATTGCTAAAGATATCGACCAGGCAAACCGATATGTTCATATAGAATATTTTGCGCTTGCTATGGATAAAACTACGGAGCCAATATTTATAGCTATAGAAAATGCAGTTAATCGGGGCGTAAAGGTTAGAGTTTTATTTGACACAATTGGTTCACATAAATACCCTTTTCACAAACAAATGCGGGCCCGCTTAAGTAATATTGGGGCAGAATGGCACAATGTACTGCCAGTTAAATTGCCAGGTCGTAATTTTAGTAGACCAGATCTTAGGAACCATCGTAAAATTGTGGTCATAGATAGTTATATAGGCTATACTGGTTCGCAAAATCTTATCCAGCGCAACTATCACCGTAAAGACTCACTTTATTACGACGAGTTAGTAGCCAGAATCAAGGGGCCAGTTGTCCTTCAATTGAACCTAGCCTTTATTACCGACTGGTATTCAGAAACTTCAGTATTGCTAAACCACAGCACATCTCCAGAAATCATAACTAAGACCAAGTCATACGGCAATACTATGGCCCAAATATTGCCTAGCGGGCCAGGGTTCGAAAATGATAACAACTTGAAGCTATTTACTGGGCTCATACACGCAGCTAATAAGAAGATAGTTATTACTAATCCATATTTTGTACCTGATGGCTCTGTTATGACGGCACTAACCAGCGCCGCCCAAAGAGGGGTGGATGTAACACTAATAAATTCAGAAATCATGGATCAAGCACTGGTAGGCAACGCTGAGCGAAGTTTTTACGAAGAGCTGCTATCTGCAGGTGTAAAAATTTATTGGTACCATTACCCAGTGCTTTTGCACTCTAAGCACATGACTATCGATGACGACATCGCTACAATAGGCTCGAGCAATTTTGATATGCGCTCATTCCAGCTAGATTTAGAAGTTACTTTGGTAGTTTACGATAAAAATGTTGTAAAAGATTTAAGAAAGATTGAAGACAACTATATGAGCAAATCAAAGAAAGTTAGTTATGATAAATGGCGTAAACGCCCAATTAGAACCATCTTCATTGAAAATATTGCTCGCTTAACATCATCTTTACAATAAACTATCTAGTACAGCGTCTATAAGGCTGGGTTTAATATTTGCAAAATCATTATGAGCATATTCATTTGTAACTATTACTTGGTTATCTAGGCTATCTATCATCGATATTGAAGTATTTTTAAAATTTTTATCTACAAAAAAGCCTATAAAATATTTAGCAGGCCAGCGGGGCAAAATTTTTATCACAAATATATATAGCTTTGCCCCTCTATAATCTGCATATCGTTTCATTAGATTCTTGTAAGTTAATGTTTCTGGGCCTCCAATCTCATAGATTTTATGGCCCTTAAGTTTAGCTTTACTGGCTTCACATAAGTAATTAATTACATCTTTATCGCAAATTGGTTGAGTTAAAGTATTTGCCCAACCCGGTAAAATCATAAAACTAAATTTTTCAACCAACTGCTTAATAATTTCTGCCGAGACACTACCTTTGCCAATGATAATTGAAGCCCTAAATTCAATCGTGTTACTAAATTTATTTCTTAATATTTCACCTGTTTTATGGCGGCTAGCAAGATGCCTAGATAACTTTTTGCTATCGTTGCCAAGCCCGCCTAAATAAATCACTTTTTTAACTTTAGCTATTTTTGCAGCTTTGCAAAAAGAATTTACAGCTTCATTTTCTAATATTTGAAAATCTTTTTTACCACTTGCCATCATATGAACAAGATAATATGCCTGCTCGCAACCATTTAGTATTGCGCTCATCTTATTTGTTTCTAATACATCACAGCCCTGTCTGTTGACGTTTCTTCTTTTGCATCTAATATTTTGGGGATTTAAAGATATGGCAACTACACTATTTTTAAGATCTTTTGCAAGCTCAACGATCAATAGGTTACCTACAAAACCACCAGCACCAACAACTGCTATCTTCATAATTACCATTTTACTCTAGCGGGTAATCAAAATACGCTATATGATTATAAGCAATAAGCATAAATACTATGGATACAGATAAAGACACCGCCTTCGAAGCATATCTCCAGCCTGTAAACGGTGTATTTGACTATTTCAAAACAGATTCGCAAGGTCTAAAAGACATCGACGCCAACGAACGATTACAACAATTTGGTATTAACGATCTGAAACAACTCAAAAAAGATCGTGCCATTTTTAAGTTTTTTAGACAATTTAAAGACTTGATGATAATTCTGCTAATTATCAGTTCAGTTCCTGTCTCTTATACACATCTGAC